>CAYRPK010000058.1:0-6646 GCA_964426175.1 uncultured Eubacteriales bacterium
TTGAGCTGAAAAATGCTCTCATACAGCAAGGCAGATATACGGACTGCGTTGACGAACTTATTTATAAAGTCGCAAACGCTCCTGTCAAGAGAATGAAAATATTGTGATTTATCTTGTAAACGATTGGATGAAAGCAAAATTTGTACCGCTTATTGTGTTTACAATTTGTTTTGTTTCGGGCTTTGCGATTATTTGGGCAATAATCTATTTTTATACAAAGAAAAGTACCGATAGGTTGAACAAGAAACTTGCGGAGCATCAGAAAAAAACAGAGGGAACTATTCGTGAATAAAGAAATGGCAGAATGGATACTTTGCCCTATGTGCAAAAGCAAGACCCGCTTAAAAATCCGTGAAGATACTGAATTGAAGAATTTTCCACTGTTCTGTCCTAAATGCAAACAAGAAACTCTAATAAGCGTAAAACAATTACAAGTATTAGTCGAAAAAGAGCCAGACGCACAGACGCAGAGCCGATGAACTTGTGAGATACCTCACAGCTCGTCGGCTCTTTCTTTAATATTATTGGTCGCACAGCCCACCAAAAAAACGGTGCTTTGGTGGGCGGTATCGTCACGCCCAGATGAAAAATGAACTGCCCTCTAAACCCGTTTTAAGGTTTGGAGGGATTTTATGTGTTGGTCAAATACGACATCACGCTGCTTATCAGAAGCAGCAGTTACATATAAAGCACCACACATAAGCGAGGATAAGCTGTTAAAAAAAGCCTTGCCTATGCGTGGGACAAGAATACTGTTGAAGTAGAGATTACATCTCTCTATACTTTAATTAAGAATTTTGAGGGTCTGGATAAAAACTCGATTATCCTGCTTGAACAAATTCGCACCATAGACAAACAACGCCTGCGAGAGTATTTAGGAACTCTTGACAGGCGTTTTATTGATAGTGCAGACAAAGCACTTGCTATCAGCATCGGTCTTAGAAAAAAGGATTAGCCCTCTCGTTATACGGTACAAGCAATAGCTCATATATTGGAAACGAGGGAGGTGTTGACCACTGAAGCATAGAGAATTTGTTTATGTTGGCAACCCTGTTCCAGAGCTGAACGAACAGGAACACGCAGCGTTCCTTATGAATATTCAAAAGTCAATACTTCTTTCCTTGGAGCAAAGAAAGCTATTGACACATTCTCAGCGTGAACGCTGTCTGGTCGAGCTTGAAAAACAATACAGTGAAATTCAGAGAAAGCAACGCCGAGCATAACGCTTGGCGTTTTTACATATCCGAATGTATAAATTGAAAAATTGCACATTCGACACAAATACCCCTTTTTTCTATAATACATACAGTAACACAGGTTACTGAGAAAGGAGCTTTTGCTATGATGAATAGATATGAACGCTTAAATCAAGAGCGTAAAATAATTGATGCGAAAAAGCGTGTGGCGGCATATTGCCGTGTTTCCACGGACAATGAAGACCAAGCCAATTCGTTTGAAAGTCAGCAAAGATATTTCAGACAATATATAGAGCGTAATCCCGATTGGGAGCTTTACGAGATTTTTGCCGATGAGGGCATCTCTGGCACTAACACAAAAAAGCGAAAAGAATTTAACCGTATGATAGCGTGTGCCAAAAACGGCGATTTTGATTTGATTATCACTAAGGAAATTTCCCGTTTTGCGAGAAACACCCTTGATAGCATATATTACACCCGTGACCTTAAAAAGCACGGTGTCGGCGTTATCTTTATGAATGACAACATCAATACCTTAGACGGCGATGCGGAGCTTCGTCTGGCTATAATGTCCTCTATCGCACAGGAAGAAAGCCGTAAGACTTCCGAGCGTGTAAAATGGGGGCAGAAACGCCAAATGGAGCAAGGTGTCGTGTTCGGCAGAAGTATGTTAGGATATGATGTTGAGGGCGGCAAAATGACTATCAATGAAGAGGGAGCAAAGGTTGTACGCCTTATTTTTCACAAGTTTGTCAATGAAGATAAAGGAACACACGTCATCGCCCGTGAGCTTCGTGAAGAAGGTATTAACCCTATGCGTGTCAAAGAATGGAGCAACACGGTTATCTTGCGAGTGATACGCAATGAGAAATACTGCGGTGACTTAGTACAGAAAAAGACTTATACTCCAGATTTTTTGTCGCATGAAAAGAAATACAACCGAGGACAAGAGGAATTTGTTATCATCAAAGACCACCACGAGCCGATTATATCCCGTGAGTTGTTTGATGAAGCAAACCGCATTTTAGATGCAAAGTCACTCTCACAGGAGGGAAAGGCAAAGCATAGCAACCGTTATCCGTTCTCTGGTAAAATTAAGTGCGGTTGTTGCGGTTCAAGCTATGTAGCAAGGTATAAAACCCAAAAAGACGGTAGCCGATATAAGGCGTGGCGTTGCAATGAAGCCGCAAAGCACGGCAGTCCTCATATTGACAAGGCAGGAAACCAAGTCGGTTGCACAGGGCTTAGTATTCGTAATGAAGATGCTACACATATTATGTATCTCGTTACTAAGAGCCTTAAATATAACAGAGAGAAAATTACAAACAATCTGATTTCTATAATCAAGTCTATTATTGCTATGGATACAACAGGCACAGATGTTGAAAAGCTGAAAGTCCAGATTAAGACTATCGAGGATAAGCGTACAAAGCTGATTGATATTTATATGTCTGGGGATATAACCAAAGAGGAATTTACTGCGGCACGGTCTAAATGTGATGCTGAAATTGCAGAACTCCAATCTGTCATCGACAGCATTGATAAACAGCAGGCTATGATAAAACATCAACAGGAACTCGTACAAGAAATTAGCGATGCTATCAATGAAATTGTTGGCGGTGTTGAGTACGAAGATGAGTTTTATAAACAGCTCTTAGATAAAATGGTCGTTATCGACAAGGATAATATTGATGTATATTTGAATTTACTTCCTATTAAATGGAGCTACACGGTTGCAAAAGCATCAAAAAAAGCGGTAGCCTCTGAATGGAACATTTCAGAGGCTTCCGTACCGATATCTGTCAGCATGCCCTTTACTTTGCCGTCAGGCATGGAATAACGCTGAGAAAGATAACGAAGCGATGCGCCCAATTCGCCATCGGGACCGCCGAATTGACTTATAATTACCTTAGCCATAGCAGGGTTAGGGTTTTTTATTTTTACCGGATACTGTAATTTTTTCTCATATTCCCACATAACTTACTTGCACTCTCCTTCTATTTCCCAAGGCCACGGGTCATCAGTCCATGACCAGCGGTCTGTACTGCTTTGGTCGGTCATTTTTAAAAGACCTATCGTGTCAACATATTCCTGTCTGAGACATTCATATTCCTTTTTTATTTCCTGAAATCGCTCGAGCGCAGCTGTATCTTCAGGATGACTGTCAAGATAAAGATTAAGGTCAGTTAATGCGAAGCTGTATGCTGCATATTTATTTGCAAGCTCTTGTTTAGTCACAGTAACGCACTCCTTCCCACGGCAGATCGAGGTCCTTGAATATTGTTCCTGCACAAAAGCCTTCCTCCGGCGAATATTGCGGTTCAATGCTTTTCTGATTAGGTACATATGCCATAGCTAAAACCTGTCTATCGGCAGTTTCTCTGATATATGCATTGGTCGAAGCGGCAAAAGAGGCAGAAGCGGTTCGAGGAATGAAATTAACTCCGTATACCTCGTAATTGTTTTTCATTTAAATTCCGTCCTTTCGGTTTTGTGTTTCTAAGTGGGAGGACAATCCTCCCGTTTTCATACTATGCGACGGGTAAAATTATGTGACACCACCCCTAAAATACATAAAAAATTAATTGATTTTGCAAATAAATATTGGTATAATTGACACAAATTTAAGAATAAGGACGGCGTTTTTTATGGATTTTTCCAATTATTCTCTCCCTAAGATAAAAGTGCCCACAAAAAATCTCGTTGTCGCCGATTTAAAGCTCGATAAAATGGACGGGCAGATTGCCGCTTGCGTTTTGCAGGGTATAGTTAATCGTGACAGCGAGGAAAAAATATATGTTTATAATACCAAATGTGCCGATAACGGCGGTAATTGGCAGGAATTTTCAAAATTGAATTTACCGCCCCGTCCCGCACCTGCACCAAAGCCTCCCAAGGGTGTTTTCCCGTGGCCTCCTCCGGAGCGCCCTGAATGGAAGCCCTGGAAAAGACCTGATAATTGGCCGGATTTACAGGTATATATTGCTGACAGATGGCTTAATGAGCTTTATTCCGATATTCCGCAGGAAATAATGGCTCCGGTTGACGACTGTGATTATCCTGTTTTCCTCTCACTGTTAGAGCGTTATAAGGATAAAGTCAAGGGTGTAATCATTTTTGACCATAATCTACCCGACGCAACAATCGAAGCTGCCACTACTATTGCAGGACAGACCGACGGTATCGTTGTTTCTCCCGAGCTTGCCGAAAAAATCGCTGATTTCGGTTTTGAGGTGATAGAGGATTTACGCAAATATGGTTTTAAATCAAATCCCGAATGTCTTAAATTCCTTTATGATAATTATTTTGAAAATGCAAATCACGATATTCAGTTTACTTGGTCGCATATGGATCTAAGCAGCAAAAGCTGGGGCGCGGCAAATAAGGATTATGTTGTTGCAAACCGTCTTTTTACCTATTATCTCGATATCCACAACCGCGACGAGCTTCAATATTATGACTTTATGCTGTCGCAGTATCCTTACGGAACTCCCGTTTTCGGTTGGACGGACGAGCTCGTTGCTGACGCATATTTTGCAAGGCTCGGTTACTTTATGATTCCGTATATCTCGGTAGAAAATCTCACTGTTGCGTCGAGCTTTCCCTCAGTCAAGCTTGATAAACCCCAATTTGAAAAGCTGACGCTTGAAAAGGATGCAGTTTACATCGCATTCCATGTTGCCGACGGAGATAATCTTCTTCACTCCCTCGTCTATGAGCCGCACACCATGATGACAAGCGAAAATTTCGGTAAAATTCCTGCTACCTGGGTACTTAATCCTATTATGGCAGATATCGCGCCGCGTGCGCTTCTCTGGCACAGAAAGAAGCTTCTTGAAGCCGGTCAGGAGCCTGCCGCAATGCTTGGCGACGGTTATCCCTCTTCAGAAAAATATGAAGGCTTTAAGTTTTACTGTGATTTTGTTTCACATTATATGGAAGCGGCAGGCATGGTAACTATGAAGCAGATGGTCGAGGGTGAAGCCACAGCTTGGAATGTTCAACCTTCAGTTTTGTTAGGTGGATATTCCGGTCACGATTGGAGAGGCATTGCCTATAACGAAATTCATCTTGACGGAAATACCCTTCATATCGGTGCCAATTCCTTGGGCGAAGAGGATATCGAAGGCATGATTGCCTCTTCTAAGCCGGATGAGCCTATGTTCATCAGTGTCTTCGCAGGCACGGCAAGCCGTGATGTTTGCACACGTATGCTCGATGCCGCAAACAGCTGGCAGCAAAAGTTCCCCGATAAAAAGCTTCGTTTTGTCACAAGTGCTCAAGCAGGCGATCTTTACAGAGAATGGATTAGTCAAAAATAATTATTAAGATAAAAATGCCGATGTTAAAAGCATCGGCATTTTCTTTATACTGTTAGTCCAATTGATTACCTTGGCGAATTAGATTTTCAGACTGCGCACTTCTTTCATAAGGTACTTTTTGTTCGGTCAAGCCGAGCAGATAATCAACACTCGTATTGTGTATAAACGCAAGCTTGATAAGTATCTGCGTCGGTATATCAACATCTCCTCGCTCATAATTGCTGTATATCCGCTGACTGCAATGAAGCTTCTCTGCAATCTGCGTTTGAGTCATATCCTTATCCTCTCGCAGATCGCGTATTCTCCTGTACATATAATCCCTCTTTCCGTATTTTACTTCTGGGATTAGTATATGTCAGCGAAAATCTCGCTATTGACTTTTAGCGAGATTTTCGCTAAAATAGATTTATTATATATTTAGGAGGAGTTTTAACGTGTTCAAGAAAAGATTATTAGCTCTACTTCTTGCAGTATCCATGCTTATAATAGCATTCCCTGCAACGGTTGCCTTTGCATTGACCGAGGGCGATTACGAATATGAGCTTATCAACAACAATGCCGAAGTCAGAATAACTAAATATGTCGGTGCAGGCGGTGATGTTTATATTCCCAACAAGATCGACGGCAAATTTGTAACTGAAATCGGTCAAAGCGCCTTTAATGGCAACACTAACATTACCTATGTCTGGATGAGTGATAAAGTTACTGTTATCGGCCGTTATGCTTTTGATAACTGCACCTCTCTTGCAAGTCTCGATTTGGGTAATGGATTGAAAACCATTGAAAAATCCGCTTTCCAAAACTGCGACAGTCTTGTTTCAGTTGTCATTCCCGATAGTGTTGAAGCTATTAACAGCAACGATTGGTATGACGATGGTGCTTTTGCTTATTGTGATAATTTGAAATCTATCACTATCGGTAACGGTTTAAAGGCAATTGCTAGCTATTCTTTCAGAGACTGTCCCAAGCTTGAATCTGTTATCATCGGTAACTCCGTTGAATCAATTGGTGAATCTGCTTTTAATAGCTGCACTTCTCTTAAAAGCATCATCATACCTGACAGCACAATTTCAATCGGCCGTTATGCTTTTGATAACTGCACCTCTCTTGCAAGTCTCGATTTGGGTA
>CAYRPK010000058.1:6746-7763 GCA_964426175.1 uncultured Eubacteriales bacterium
TGCTTTTGCTTATTGTGATAATTTGAAATCTATCACTATCGGTAACGGTTTAAAGACAATAGCAAGCTATTCTTTCAGAGACTGCCCCAAGCTTGAATCTGTTACTATCGGTAACTCTGTTGAATCAATCGGTGAATCTGCTTTTGGGGGTTGCGATAATTTAAAGAATATATATTACCTTGGCAACGCACCGGAAATAAGCGAGGAAAACGAATCGCTTAATACTGCAGTTTCCAAAAAGCTCCCGAGTGCTGACGGTTTTTCTTTAAGTACTTCTGTTTCTTCCACTTATATTACTGTTACGGTCAATGCAAATGGCGGCGAAAGTGCACTGAGTGATGATAACGTCGTTGAAATATATACAAAGCATGCTGATAATGGCCGCGTTTCTGCTCCGATTATCCCCACCCGTGAGGGATATACCTTTGAGGGTTGGTATCTTAATTCTTCATTTACCGGCAAGAGCTTTAATTTTTCAACTGATACAGTTACCGGCGACATCACGCTTTTTGCAAAATGGAGCAAGAATACCTATCGTGTTTTCTATGATCCTCGCGGCGGAAGTGTTTCATCAGGCGGCAAATACGTTGCTTACGGCGATGCCATCGGCACCTTGCCGACTCCCACCCTCGCAGGTGATACCTTTGACGGTTGGTATCTCGGCTTGAACAGCTCAGGTCCCATGTATACCGCTTCTACAAAAATGCCGGCTAAGGATATTATACTCTACGCCGGTTGGCAGAATAATGACAGTGCTACTACCGTTATTTTTGATACTCAGGGCGGTAATTTCATTAAACCTGTCAATATCAGTGGAAATTCGACTGCTTTAAAGCCTGAAGACCCCATTCGTGAGGGATATGAGTTCATCGGCTGGTATGCAGATAACACGCATTACACTAAATACACCTTTACTGAGACTGTAACAGAGAATACGACAGTCTATGCTGCATGGAAAAAGAAAATCACTAATATTACCTCCTCCGTTTACTCCATTGAGGGTGAAAATATCTTGGG
>CAYRPK010000059.1:0-7618 GCA_964426175.1 uncultured Eubacteriales bacterium
AATGGAGAATAATCGCCGTCCTCATCTAAAAGTACAGTTCCGCTTTTCATATATTCATTGATATAAATCAAAGAAGTTGCAATGCTCCCTGACTGAATTGAAGCATTATCGCTGTTACTACCGCTATTGCTGTCACCAAAGTCAAAGTCGACACATGATGAAAGCAGAGATATAATCAATATAAAAACAAGTAACATTGTCGCTTTTCTTTTCATGTTTTGATTTCTCCAATAAGAATATTTACCTTTGTTACAGTACCTTAATTATACACCGAATATTACTTTAAAGCAATAATTTATTTTTTATTTTTTTTGCGTACAGAATAACCAAAACTACCTAACCGTTTACCGAGTTCGTAATATTCACCATGAGCAAAGGCAAGAAGATTTGCACGTTCAAGGTGAAGCTTACCATTTTGTATCAAGCCTTCGTCCACCTGAACGGCAACGATATCTGCAATAAACATATCGTGAGAGCCTAATGCTACAATATCGGCAACTTTACACTCCAAGGACAAAGGACTTTCAAGAAGTGTGGGTGCGGATATTTTTGAAGAAGGTGTGGGATGAAGATTACAAATGGAAAATTTATCTGTATTTCTTCCGCTTTTCACGCCGCAAAAATCAGTAGCTTTAATAAGCTCTGCGGTTGTAAGATTAATAACAAATTCGCCGCTATCCTTAATAATACCGTAAGAATATCTTTCGGGACGGATAGAAACATAGGTTTTAGGCGGCTTTGTTGAAAGAATTCCCGTCCAAGCCACGGTCAAAATGTTGGGCTTGTCCAAAGTCCCGCAGGAAACTAACGTAGGAGGCAAAGGTGCCGTGAGAGTGCCCCCGTTCCAGACGGCCTTTTTTCCAGTGAGAACGCATTTTTTCTTATACTCTAAAGCTTTAGTGTTAGATTTGAAATTTTTTTTATTCACAGGGCAAAGCTCCCTTCAAAAAACAACGGCGCGTTTCAACCGAATCGCGCCGCTTTGATGTTTACTGCTACGCTACCGTTACGGTAACCGAATATTCGCCTATCGCCCACACATCGGGACTGCTGGAAACTATCTTTACCGGCATTGAGTACTGACCCGTGGGAGGAGTCTGACCCGCGGTATATATAACCGTAGCTGTAAAGTTTTCCGGAAGAAGAGTAGCTATGCTGCCTGTAGGACCCATGACCGTTACACTCAATTTTTGAGTATTGACGGTTATGTTGTAGGCGGAAAGAGAGCTGTCTATAACAATGGTGGGCACATCGACTTGAATTGCTGTAGCGCCTTGAACGGTTGTCTGTACGGTTACACTGTCAGTACCGTCTATAACCTTTGCGCCCGACGGAAGCTTAAGCTCGATGGTCTTTTCGAGATTGCCGCTAACATCGCTCATGCTGATAGTATCTATTACGTAGGAATCCGAGATGGAGTCGATGACATCTTCTGCCGCGGATACAGTAATGCTTGACGGTGTAACGGTACGTGTGACTGTGCCTTGGATATTATAGTCAGCAGCATCATCAATAGTTGCGATAAGATTTACCACCTTAGTGCGATTGAGGGTAGTGGTAACTTGAGCCTGCGAAAGTGACAGGGTAAGGGAGGAGGTGTCTATAATATTGCCATCCTTGTCAAGAAGATTTATGGGAAGGGACTGTATTGTTTCGTCAAACGAGTAGATTAGGACCTTGGCCGATTCAATGCTGTCAAGGATACTTTGCTCACCTACCACATTAACGGAAGCTTCGGAAATGGTAACGTCATTTAAAACATAGCCGTCGGGAATTTGGGTTTGTATCTCGTAACCGATATCCAGAGTTTTTTCGTCAAGACGGGCAAGACGTACCGAAACTGTATGAGGAGAATGATCCTCAATAGTAACTCCGCTAGCATTTGAGGATATCATGACATCTACATCAAGTGTATATACACCCGGTGCGGAGATGGCTGAATATCGGGGGAGCGCCGTGAAATCGGAGGGAGAGAGACTGCTTATGGTGAGCTTAGGTCCAGAGACTTGTACGGTGATTGTTTGACTGCTGCCTTCAACTACGCTGAGCCCCAAAGCTTTCAAAACAGAACTGTCTTCGATTTGAACAGGAATTCCTGAAATATAGCGTGTATCAGTCGGGTTAATAAATGTGCCGACTATAAACCATATCAATACAGCGGCGATAACAGAAATGAGAACTAAGCTATGGTTACTCAGCTTATTCTTCTTTTTCGGAGTCTCCATCATGCTCGTTGCCTCCCTTCTTGCGCTTGAAAATACCTTTTTTCTCTAAGGGTTCGGAAACAAAAAGTTTTTCGAGAATTTCGGTAAGCGATGAAGCGTCAATATCGCGCTCTAATTTTCCGTCACGGGTAATAGAAACAGTTCCTGTTTCTTCTGAAACAACGATAGCAACGGCATCGGAATTTTCAGAAATGCCGAGAGCAGCTCGATGACGTGTGCCGAGCTCGCGGCTTATTTCATAGTTTTGCGATAGAGGTAAAAAGCAACCTGCTGCATGTATACGAAGGTTACGGATGATCATAGCACCGTCATGTAGAGGTGCTTTATTATAAAAAATGTTTTGAATAAGGTCCTGAGCAGCGTCTGCGTTGACAACTGTACCTGTGTTAATGATTTCACCAAGCTTTGTTTCTCTTTCGAAGACAATAAGCGCACCTACACGCTCCTTGGACATCGCATAAACGGATTTTACAATCTGAGTAATCGCCTTACGGTCTTCACTCAAATTCCGTTCAAGATCGTCGCGTACAAATAATTTACTGATACTGTTTCTGCCGATTTTTTCGAGTATACGTCTAAGCTCAGGCTGAAATACTACGATAAGAGCAATTACACCGTATTGCACCACGATATCAAGTATGAATTTTAAAGCTTTAAGTCCCAATAAATTAGCGGCAAGATAAATAATACCGAAAGCCGCAAGACCTTTTATAAGCTGCTCGGCGCGAGTTTCTCTGACAAATTTGGACACATTATATATAATAAAAGCAACAACAATAATGTCTATAAGATCGGTAAAACGAAGGGTAGAGAGAAAACCTATTACATTATTAAAGATGTTATTAAAAAAATCTACCATGCCCAATTCACCCCTTCAAACAATATCACTTTTATTGTACCATATTTTTTCGCGATTGCAACGAAAATATTATAAGAAAGGGCTACTTTTTACATATTTTTTTGCTACACATTTCTGCAAATGTCTTCTACAGCAGAAATTAACCCGTCAATATCTTCTTTTGAGGTAAAATATCCCGAAGAAATTCTCACAAGACCCCGTTCCAAAGTACCGAAAAATTTATGACAGAGCGGAGCACAATGAAGCCCGCCGCGAACACATACACCGTGCTCAGATAACAGATTTGCGGCTTCGATACTGCTTAATCCCCTAATATTGAAGGGGATGATGCCGACATAATTTGCAGGATTATATTGAGTATAAAGCTCAACCTTATCAAGCTTGCGCAACCTCAGTACCGCATTTTGCATAAGCTGTCTTTCGAAGCTTCCGTGAGGATTATTATTCAGCAGCTCGATGCCTGATGTAAGGCTGATTATACCGCCTACATTCAAAGTACCGCACTCCAACCTTTCGGGGTACTCATCGGGTGGGCTTAAATCTTGGGAGTTGGTGCCTGTACCTCCGTACATAAGAGGCTTAAGCTCAATTTCCGGGCGTTTTAATAACAGTCCCGTACCGGTAGGACCTAAAAGTCCCTTATGGCCTGCAGTACAGATTATATCTGCTCCCATCTGCTTCATGTTGACCTTGATGTGTCCCGCTGTTTGAGAAACATCAACAATAAATAATATGCCTTTTTGTCTGCATAGCTGACCGATGGCATTGACGGGCAGTATGCGTCCGCAAACATTTGATGCGTGTGTAACAACAACGGCGCGAGTGTGAGGAGTTATGGCTGCACGTATGCGTGATAGGGTTATATTGTCGTTTGCCAAAGAGGGGGTAACAGCAGTATAAGTTATTTTTCCTTGTCTTTTCAGCTCCTCTAAAGGGCGAAGCACTGAATTGTGCTCAAAAACAGTAGTAACAACATGTCCGGAAAGACTTCCGAAAAGGGCAATATTCAGCGCGTGAGTTGCATTGGAGGTAAATATGACATTTTCGCCGCCGTAAGCATTGAAAAAATCGCTTATTGTTTCTCGGCAATAATATATTTTTTCACCCACATTAACAGACATGGTATGTCCGCTGCGTCCGGGATTTCCTCCAAATGAAGTCAGCGCTTCGCTCATAGAAGCTATAACTACGGAAGGCTTAGGATAGGAAGTGGCAGCATTGTCAAGATAAATCATTGTGATATTCCTTTCTATTTTATTAATTTAATTCCGTTTTTAACGAGTAGGTCAGCGGCAAGCGCAAGCTGTTCCTGCGGTACGATGACTTCATAAGAACATCCAACACGCCCCATTCCGCAATCGGATTTGCGGATAGAAGCTGTAATTCCGTTTTTGGAAAGTATACTCTTTGCACGTGCAGCGCCTGTCATTGCCGCGACACATAAGCCAAAACTGTTCAAAACAATTCCTCTTTTCTTTTGTCTTTAACCGCAAAAGCGGTATCGTCTTTGAGGGGATAACCCCTCGGAACATAATATGCAGACAAGCGGTGCCTTGATAAAACCGTTCAAGAAAAATTTACAAAATTTAATGTTAAAAACAGGGAGAAAATACTTGCAATTAAGGCTTGAATATGGTAGTATAATCAAGCGTGCATATGCGATGAAGCGGGAGGTTGCCGTGAAAGCGGGTAAAATTTCCGTGGAGTATGTCCGACAATCGGGCGACAGGATTCTGCAACAAATGGCTTAAAGTCAAGCTGTTTAGCGATGTTTTTCTGTTCCGGAGTAAGCAATGACCCTAAGGCTTATTTCGGTTTTATGATGTCCCGAGAAGAAACGCTCGGAACGGTGTAAAGAGAAAAACGCCTGTTCGTGCAAAAGAATTTTACAAGGAGGCAGCTAAAATGGCAGTCAAGGAGAAAATCAGAATCAGACTTAAGAGCTACGATTCACAGCTTATCGACCAGAGCGCCGAGAAGATTGTGGAAGCAGCTAAGCGCACCGGAGCAAAGATCAGCGGTCCTATTCCCCTTCCTACGGAAAAGGAAGTTGTTACCATTCTTCGTGCGGTGCACAAGTACAAGGACAGCCGCGAGCAGTTTGAGAGAAGAGTTCATAAGAGACTCATCGATATTATCAAGCCCTCGGCAAAGACCATCGACGCACTTACTAATTTAGTGCTCCCCGCCGGCGTAGAAATCGAACTCAAGTACTAAGCCGGACGAGTCATGTTGGCGCATACTGCGTCAACCAATAACCGAAGGAGGTTAAATAATGAAGAAAGCAATCATCGGTAAGAAAATCGGTATGACTCAGATTTTCGATGAAAAGGGCAAGGCTATCGCCGTTACTGTTATCGAAGCGGGCCCCTGTACCGTAGTTTCTAAGAAGACTATGGAGAATGATGGCTATGAGAGCGTACAGCTCGGCTACGGAGATATCACTCCCAAGCACGTTAACAAGCCTATGGAAGGTCACTTCAAGGCAAACAACGTTGCCCCCAAAAAGGTGCTCAAGGAATTCAGACTTGAAGATTGCGCAGTACTCAATGTAGGCGACATCGTCAAGGCAGATACCTTCGCAGTAGGTGATGCGGTTGATATCGCAGGAACCAGCAAAGGTAAGGGCTTCCAGGGCGCAATTAAGCGTCATGGCTTCAGCCGTCTCAGAATGACTCACGGTACAGGTCCTGTACACCGTGAAGCAGGTTCCATGGGTGCTAACTCCGATCCCTCGAGAGTATTCAAGGGTAAGAAGCTCCCCGGACAGATGGGTAACGTTAATGTTACCGTTCAGAATTTAGAGATTGTCAAGATTGATGCAGAAAACAATCTCATCGCGGTTAAGGGCGCAGTTCCCGGTTCCCGCGGCAATATAGTTTACATCGCTGACAGCGTAAAAGCGTAAGAAGGAGGTAAAAAACAATGCCTAAAGTCAACGTAGTTAATAATAAGGGCGAGGCTGTTGCGGAAATTAATCTTTCCGATGCAGTATTCGGCATTGAGCCTAACAAGGCTGTTATGCATACGGCTGTTGTCAATTACCTCGCAAATCAGCGTCAGGGTACTCAGTCAACCCTTACCCGTTCCGAAGTTTCCGGCGGCGGAAGAAAGCCTTGGAGGCAGAAGGGTACAGGTAATGCACGACAGGGCTCCATCCGTGCTCCCCAGTGGACTCACGGCGGTATCGCTCTCGGTCCTAAGCCCAGAGATTACGGTTACACCATCAATAAGAAGGTAAAGCGTCTCGCACTCAAATCTGCACTTTCCGACAAGGTGCTCGGTTCCAATCTCATCGTTCTTGATACTTTCGGTATGGAAGCAATCAAGACCAAGGAAATGGCAACCATCCTTAAGGCAATCGGTGCGGAAAAGAAGACCCTCATCGTTCTTGATTCGATCGATGAAAATGTTATTAAGAGTGCAAGAAATATCCCCGGTGTTGTTACCGCACAGGTAAACACTCTCAACGTTTACGACATCATGAACGCAGGCAAGCTTGTTGTTCTCAAGGATGCCGTAACAGGTATTGAGGAGGTATATGCATGATTAAAGAAGCACGTGACATCATCATCCGTCCCATCATAACAGAAAAGAGTATGGCGGCGGCTGCTGAAAAGAAGTTCACCTTTGAGGTTGCTAAGAATGCAGGCAAGATTGAAATTGCCGCAGCAATCAAGGAAATCTTTGCAGACAAGAAAATCAAGGTAGAAAAGGTTACTACCATGAACTGCAAAGGACGCAAGAAGAGAGTAGGCCGTTATGAGGGCTACACCTCTGATTGGAAGAAGGCTATCATTAAGCTTTCAGAAGATTCCGATACAATTCCCTTCTTTGAGGGACTTGCATAAATCCTATATTAATTAGAAAGTTTCAAAAAGGAGGAAAATTCCATGCCGATAAAAAGCTTCAAGCCGACTACGCCGTCAAGAAGAAATATGACGGTTACCGATTACTCGGTACTGTCTAAGGTAGCTCCTGAGAAGAGCCTTCTCGAGCCCTTAAAGAACACGGCCGGTCGTAACAATTATGGCAGGATAACCGTTCGTCATCACGGCGGTGCACAAAGACGCAAGTATAGAATCATAGATTTCAAGAGAGATAAGCACGATATTCCCGCTACAGTGCTCACCCTTGAATATGACCCCAACCGTACCGCGTTTATCGCACTCGTTCAGTATGAAGACGGTGAGAAGCGTTACATCATTGCCCCCCACGGTTTAGCAGTAGGTGATACCGTTATTTCGGGCGAAAACGTAGATATTAAGGTAGGTAATGCCCTTCCTATATCTTCAATTCCCGTTGGTACCTTTATCCACAACGTTGAGATGCATCCCGGCCGCGGCGCACAGATGGTTCGTTCTGCCGGTAACATGGCTCAGCTTATGGCTAAAGACGGTAAGTATGCTCAGGTAAGACTTCCCTTGTGGCATCTTATTGTCCTGGTTGTCTTCTTGGTTGTCTGTAGTGAGATATTTGAACAAAGATATGAATGATTTATATAATTAAATTGTAAATAAAAAAAAGCCTTCTA
>CAYRPK010000060.1:0-7617 GCA_964426175.1 uncultured Eubacteriales bacterium
TTGCTTAAACAAATATTGATAGCATCGGAAATAAGTGCGGATTCGGCAAGCTCCCAGCTCTTCTGACCGAGGGTTGTATCATCGCAAACAAGATCGAATTCATCGCCCAAAGGTCCCTCGCCTTCTTTTTTGCCTACAGCCGCTGCAAAGCTTTGAATATATGCGTTTGTTACAGATATTATACGTCCATTTTTAGTAATCATATTTTTAACTCCAAAACTTTTTATGTCATTATTATATTTCAAATTATCAGTTAAATTCCTTTTATAATTGTATAAAAATTGGTTATGCAAAAAAAAATTTACAAGCAGTGAAATATATGGTACAATATATTAACAATGAGGTGATTATTTTGGGAATTCTCTTTAAAAAGAAAGAAAATCAAGTGAACAAACAAGCAACAACACAGTTAAATCAACAGCAGAATTCGTATGATGCAAAGTTTGATATTTTAAAATTTATATTGTCATTCTTAGTAGTCGCAATACATACTCAATTATTTCCGTCAGTACTGTATCCTTGGCTTAGAATTGCTGTGCCAACATTTTTTATGATAACCTCTTATTTTATATTCGGTAAATTAAAAAGTATTTCCGATGATGCATCTCGCACTGTAATAATAAAAAAATTTGTTATAAGAAATTTGAAATTATATCTGTTTTGGTTTGTTTTACTGTTGCCGCTGACTCTTTATCTCAGAAGGGATATTTATTTTGCAAATGGGATATTGGTTGGTTTATGGAATTTTGTAAAGAATCTTATGTTCGGAAGCACATTTATCGCTTCATGGTACATAATGGCAAGCGTAATAGGAGTATTGCTGATTTTTATCTTGTCAAAACGCATTGGCAATAAGCTGCTTTTAGCAATAACTTCTGTCATCTATATACTTATTGCGCTCAAATCAAGCTATTATTCGCTTTTTGAGCAAAACGCTGTTATTAGTACTATCGTTAATATTTACAATACTTTTTTTGGCGATCCGGTTCTCAGCTTTCCAGCATCGCTTTTCTGGATAACCTGCGGAAAATGCTTTGCAGAGGAAACCTTCAAGCCTAAAAAAAGCATTTGCATAATAATGTGCTTGTCCTCCTGCGTTTTGTTGTACGGGGAGTGGCTGTTCGTCAAAGGATTAAGCGGTTCGCTTGATAATGACTGTTATTTGCTGTTGCCTCCTGTTTGTGTAGGATTATTCGGATGGATCTTAACTTGCAAACCTATCCATAGCCGGTTCTCGATATATTTCAGGCGTTGCAGTACCGTAATGTATGCGTTGCATGCAACATTAGCACCTGTAATATTAGTTTTATATCGCAGGCTCTTTAATATTGATTTTGCTTTGCTTAATTTCGTTACCGTATCGGTGATATGCCTTGTTGTATATGCCTTTATAGAAATAATTTTAAAGCATAAAACGCACAATAAAGTGTTAGGATTGTTAAAGTATTCATATTAAACATTAAAAATTAGCAGCCGCTACGGCAGTCTGAACGGTTATTATATCTAAATAACCGTTATCTTTATAGTAAGCGGAGAACGGCACTGTAATTTTGTCAGCTACTATTTATTTCTTTAATTTGTCTTGGTTGTAAAGATTATGTCATTTCGCTTGATTATGACTTGTTTTCTTCCTTGGAATGGTATATAATTGAACTGTTCTGTTTTGAACTGTTCGAGCAGTCGCTTTTAGGAGGATTTATGCATAACTTTATTGAAAATGTTTTTTTAGGTAAGGAGCTGTATCAAACTGTACTTACTCCTGTTTGCAACAAGTACGGTATAACTCATTCAGAAATGGTTATTTTGTTGTTTCTTGCAAACAATCCTCAGCTCAATACGGCAACGGATATTGTTAAAAATCGTCGTTTGACTAAATCGTTGGTTTCGATGTCTGTTAGAAACTTGGAGGAAAGAGGCTTTATTTCGGGCATGTTTGAGGGTGGAAATCATCGCTCAATTCATCTGAAAGTTTGTAATATAGCAAACGGGATTATTAAGGATGCAGAAGACGCACAAAATAACTATTTAGAAATTCTATTAAAAGGTTTTAACGAAGAAGAATTGTCAAGGTTCGGAAACTATTTTGAACGTATATCGGAAAACATTAAGTCGTATTATTATAATATTGTTTAGTGTAATGAGGACAGCGGTATTTACTATGACTAAGTGTGATGTAAAATAAACGAGTTTACAGTAGTAATTATAAAGAAATTTCAAAGAAAGAGAGGAATTTGTTATGCCAGGACCCGGAGGAGGCTCCCACGGAGGAGGCTTTGGTGG
The DNA here is from genome assembly GCA_964426175.1 of uncultured Eubacteriales bacterium. Lineage (GTDB taxonomy): Bacteria > Bacillota > Clostridia > Oscillospirales > CAJFTT01 > CAYRPK01. The sequence continues at coordinate 2,281 of CAYRPK010000060.1, forward strand.
AGGTTCACGCGGTGGCGGTGGTTCACATGGCGGCGGCCCGAGAGGCGGTTTTGGTGGAGGCCCACACGGTGGCGGCCCGAGAGGCGGTTTTGGCCATCGACCGCACAGACCGTTCCACAGAGGCGGAATGTACAGACACCCATATTACAGATACAGAAGAGGCGGAGGATGCTTGGGCGGTTTTATGGGTATGCTGATGCTTCCCATAATTCTGATTTTGGTCGTTGTCGTGTTTTTTTTTAACTTTATAGGCTCAGCTTTTACCAATGTTTCAAGTGGCGGCAAGATTAAATATGACGAGGCGACTTTTCAGGAGTACGCCAACACTCAATATGCCGCCGAATTTGGTTCTTCGTCCGCTTATGAAGATAATCTGCTGATCGTTTTTCTTACAAATGAAGAAGCAGACGGATATTACACGATAGCTTGGGTGGGAGACAACATTAAAACGGATATCACCGATATGTTTGGAAATGAGTATACTGCGTTTGGTCATGCGGTATCAAGCTCTGTCAATAGCACATATTACGGTTACTCATTAGGCTCAAATTTGGTATCGGTCATGGAAACCATGACGGAGGAAATAGACGAATTAGGACTCGAATCCTCTTTTCGTACCGAAACGGACCATTCCGCTATAACGACATCCCATCTGACAAATTATACCGAGCTGACTATTTCTGAAGAAACCGTCGGAACTGCGCTAACTGCATTTACAGAACAAACAGGTATTCCTGCGGTTATTGTCGTGGATACTATGGAAAATGTTTTTGGTAAAACAGTAGCAATTAGCGATATTATTACCGTTGTAATTATGGTCGCGTTGCTTATCCTTGCCATTTATCTGATTGTTCGTGCTTTCCGCAAGAGAAAGGACAGCAACACAGAATACTCGGGTGACACTTATTAAGTTTCTACCTGTAGAGTAATTTACGATTAGTACAGGAGGTTCCTTTGTTATGAATCCCAAGTTAAAAGAAAAAACGCTGGAATCTCTTTCCGCCGTTTTGCCTATTACAGCTATTGTTTTGGCGCTGAGCATCTTTTTGGTGCCTCTTGAAATCGGAACAGTTGTTATGTTCTTTGTCGGCGCATTTATGCTGATCATCGGTATGGGTATGTTTCAGCTTGGAGCCGAAATGGCTATGAGTCCCCTTGGGGAAGGTATCGGTGTTCAACTCTCAAAAACAAAAAAAATATGGATGATTGCTATCATAAGCCTGTTTATGGGAGTGCTGATCACCGTGGCGGAGCCTGATCTTCAGGTTTTGTCCAATCAAGTTCCGTCTATTCCCAATAATGTTTTGATTTTGACAGTGGCTGTCGGCGTTGGATTGTTTCTTGCAATGGCGGTTCTGCGTATTGTTTTTAAAATCAATCTATCATATGTTTTGATGATATTTTACGCTATAATTTTGCTTCTGTCATTCTTTATTCCAAAGGATTTTCTCGCTGTAGCTTTTGACTCAGGAGGAGTAACTACCGGCCCGATTACGGTTCCGTTTATTATGGCAATGGGTGTTGGACTAACCATGAATCGAGGCGATAAGAATGCTTCCAACGATAGCTTTGGTTTGGTTGCGCTTTCCAGCATAGGTCCGATTTTGGCTGTCATGCTCCTTGGATGTTTTTACAGCCCAAAGGAAGCGGTCTATTCTGCATCGGAGCTGACCGAGGTTTCTACAATGCAGGATGTGGTGCACGCTTTTGCCGTAGAAATTCCGCACTATTTTAAGGAAGTATTGCTATCCATTTTCCCTATACTTGTGATGTTTTTTGTTTTTCAGTTGGTGAGCCACCGATATCAGAAACGACAGATGCTCCGTGGAATAGTAGGCTTTCTTTATACTTATCTTGGACTTGTCCTGTTCCTTTGCGGTGTCAATGTTGGGTTTGCTCCCGTTGGCATGCTGCTTGGACGTGAGATTGCTGCAACTGAGCAAAAGTGGTTGCTGATTCCCATTGGTATGTTGATCGGTTACTTTATTGTGAAGGCGGAGCCTGCCATACAGATACTCAACCATCAAGTGCAATCAGTTACCGACGGTGCTATCTCTGCAAAAGCGATGAATCTCGCGTTATCCATTGGTGTTTCTATGAGTGTGGGACTTGCGATGCTGCGAGTGTTGACAGGAATTTCAATAAAGTGGATTATCATTCCGGGATATATCATCGCACTTGCTATGTCTCTCTTTGTGCCAAAGATATTTGTAGGTATTGCGTTTGACTCGGGTGGTGTTGCCAGCGGTCCCATGACCTCGACCTTTTTGCTTCCGCTGTGTATCGGAGCCTGTGAAATGCTGGGTGGAAACATTATGACTGATGCCTTCGGTGTCGTAGCGTTGGTTGCGTTGACGCCGCTGATTGCCATACAGATCATGGGTGTACAGTACCGCATTAAGCTGAGAAAACTGAACAAGAACAAGTCTAAAGCTGTTATTCCGATTGACGGTGACGACATCGTTGAAATTGAGGAGGAGTAAAATATGGAAGCAAGTGAAAAGCACATATCCTTTCGTGTTTTGATGCTGATAACATCACCAAAGCTTGCTGATAAAGCAACTAAGCTCTATCATGAAGGCTCTGTGCCGATACATTATCGGTTAAACGGGCTGGGGACAGCAACAAGTGAAATGCTGGATCTTTTGGGGATAGGTAGCTCAGATAAAGGCATTTTGCTCAGCATAATGCCAAAAACCTTTGCAGATAAAATGCTTTTGAGATTGCACACGGAACTTCGACTCGATGTTTCTGGTAACGGGCTGGGCTTTACCTTGCCGCTGTCAGGTGCCAATAACCATATATTGCGAATGATCCAACAGCACAGCGATAATAATATGGAAGCGCCTCTGAGAAAGGAAGAGAATATAATGTCTGACGAAATGAAAAATACATTGATCGCTGTGGTTGCGAACAGAGGCTACAGTGAAGAAGTAATGACGGCCGCCAGAGCTGCTGGTGCCGGAGGTGGTACGATTTTGCACAGCCGCCGTATGGGGGATGAGCAAGCTATGAGCTTTTGGGGGCTGAGCCTGCAGGAAGAAAAGGAAATGATCCTGATCGTGGCAAACAGCGAAAACAAAATGCCTATTATGCAGGCAATCAGCGAAAAGTGCGGTATGCGTAGCGAAGCACAAGGAATTGTTCTGTCAATGCCTATTGATACCGTTATTGGATTAAACGGATAAGTCGTTACAGCGTTTGCAAATGTGATAAAAAATACTCGTTCTTTATTTTTAAACCAAACAACCCACGTGTAGAATTATGAACAAGTCCAGTAAAAACGGACAATAGAAAAAAGAACCCTCCTATTATCGCCTAACACAATCATACGGCATCACCCTTCAATGTCAAGACGAGGAAATCCGTATGACAATGCTTTAGCAGAGAATTTCTTTTCTATTCTCAAAACAGAGTGTATCTACCGCGTGAAACTATACAAACCTATGAGGAGGCTTGCCTCCTCATAGGTTTGTATAGTTCAAGGTATTGATGTTTATAATGATGGTGTCTTTTAGATTAAATAGTTAAATTTGCAAGCTCTCTTTTTGCCCAATCCACGGTTTCGCCTTTGTTAATGCCGTAATCGACGGTAAGCGACTTGATTATTAAGTTCCACATTGATATCGCTTCGATTTTTCTTCCAAGGTTTGTGAACAGGAACGCCCTTGCGTAGACCGAATTCAATTCTTTGGGCTTGGGCGCTTTTTCATAGGAAAGCTCATAAAGAAATATTGCCTTATCCGCAAAACCATACCCTTTTTTCTCTGACGATAAGCGTCATCATACAGTCCTGCACCATTTCGTCGATGTCATCGCAGTCGCCGTATTTCCGTGCTGCAAGCTCATACAAATACAGCAGATATTCCTCGCACTCTTTTTCAAATGCATTGTCAGGATCGATCACAGAGGTACCTCCTTTCTGCCCTTTGGGCTGATTTGCCCTTTTAGTCGCAGAAAACATTCCACGGTTCGCGATTTTGCGTGATTTTTTTAAAAAGGGCGGATAAAATCCGCATTATCTCAAAACTAAAGCCGCAGTCAAAGTCAGCGAATTTGTCTGGAATGATGTTGTATTCGTGTAAAAATCGTGTAAGATAAAAATAAAACCGCGCAACCGCGCGGTTTTTGAGTGATTTGGTGGAGACGATGAGACTCGAACTCACTACCTCTACAATGCGAATGTAGCGCTCTCCCAGATGAGCTACGCCCCCGATACCTCATATATTTTACCTATTCGAGAGCTATTTGTCAAGGAGTTTTTTAATTTAATTTGATTATTCATTTATTTTATTTGCAGAAAGAAAATTTATATCGCGACTGGTGTTCAATACAATGAAGCGGCGGATGAAAATGCTTCGGCAGACTTGCTAAGTTTGATAACGAATACCTTTATTACTATAACGCAGGAAGTAACAACATAAAGGGTGTGAAGTTTGAGGATATAAAGAACAGCGAGTCCTTTAACTATCTTACCCAAGAGCAGAAGGAGATCGCGTTTAAAAACGGAAGAGTTGCAAGAGAAAGACGCATCGTAACGAAGATCGGCGAAAAGCTCGGGCGTAAGGTAGTGATAGAGAACACCAGAAGCACGCAGGGCTTTAAGTCGGACGGCTATATTGACAGCGACGGAGTTATACACATTGACCTAATGAACACTAAGCCCATCACCTTTATCTTTAAACATGAGTTGACGCACTTTATTGAATCAAATCCGAAGGAATATAACGACCTTGCAAACGCTATTATGGATAGCAAGGTGTTTAATGATTGGGTAATAGAAAAGGGATATTATTCGGTCGAGGATTACCGTTCACGGCTTATGAAGGCATACGGGAAAAAGATAAAGGGCTTTGATGAAATGGCGGCAAATGAGGAAGCTCTTGCAAACTTCGTGGGCGAAAATCTCTTCGGAGACGATACTGAAGTAACTGAAAAGCTTATATCTTCGCTCGAAGAGAAGCAGCGCCGCAGCTTTGTGGATATGATCAAAGCGTTTATTGAGAAGCTGAAGAGTGTTTTTGCAAGGAAGAGATCTGCAAGGACGGAGATCGAACGCTTTGAGAATCAGTTTATCAAGGCTTATAGAGCGGCACAGGCTAAATTTGAGCAAAAAAATAACACCGCAAAGAATGGCGGTGAAAAGTACAGTTTAGCTTATAACGACGCCGAAATCAACTCGCAAATAATTGGTTTACTCAAAAAGATAGAGCAAGGAGAATTTAGGGCGAACGAGAAAGCGACATTCGATGATGTTTCCGATAATGCTGCGGTGGATATAAAAGCTTTGACAGGTATAGACGTAACAGGATTTAAAATGGTAATAGAAGCACGACA
>CAYRPK010000061.1:0-7524 GCA_964426175.1 uncultured Eubacteriales bacterium
ATCAGACTAACTGGTCAGGTTCGAATAATTATATCTGGATCAGACAGGAATTCACCATCGACGATATCTCCAAGTATGAGTCGGCGGGACTTTCGATGAATATCTTCTATGACGATAACCCCGAGATCTATATCAACGGCGTTCTCGTCTATGATCCTGATAACTGGGTCGATCAGTATGTAGACGTAGCTCTTCCCGGCAGTGCAACAGATGCACTCAAGGAAGGCAAAAACGTTATTGCTATTAAGTGTATGAACACCTCCGGCGGCAGACAGATCGATACCTCGCTTGTCGCAAGAGTCGGCAGCAAGGGCGGCAGCGGTTCGGAATATTCGCTTGAAAGCTACAATGTCAAGGTTGACAGAACCAAGAGAAATTGGCCTCTTTCTTACCTTGTGTTGACCGGTTCCTACAGAGATGGAAATAACATCAAGGGTAAAATCAATAATGAGTATATCAATTGGATATCCTCTATGAGTCAGGCGGAGATCCTTTCTCCCTACTCGGCAGGTGCAGCCACAAGTCCTTTCATTCAGTCTCTCAAGGAAGGCTATGGCGACCTTACCGATACCGAAATTCGTGCAATTGCGGCTTGGATAGATTTGTGCGTACCCTGTTATGGAACATATGACGCAAATAATAATTGGAGCGCAACTGACGCACGCGAAGCGACTGAGGAAACCAACAAGCGTGAATTCTATGAAATGCTTGATGAGCAGGCTCGCAAGGCCCGTGCAAACGGAGGTGAGCTTGACGGCGAAGAAGTAACCATCTACTATTCTTCAAGCAGCGAATTCTATAAGACAACCGATAACAGTTTCGCAACTCTTTATGTACCTCAGAAGTATAGAGTCGGAGATAAGATCAGCATAATTCTTCCCGAAGGCGAAAAGTATGTTTGGGTATCACTTACCTCTAAGATGGGTGAAAGTCTTGTCTATGTTCCCGATGGTGTATACACCTATGAGATCACAGCAGATATTGCACTCAACAGCTCCTATACCATGAATTCGGCTAACAAGATGGCATATACGGTCAATACCATAACTGCACGTATTGCAACCGATGAAGCGCTTAAAGAAACAAGAAATATCGCATATAACTCCTACGATATTGCAAGTGCAAGCGATTCCTATCCTCATGCATACTCAAATGATGTATACAATAATCAGGCGGAATTTGCGGCACGTAATGCTATTGACGGCTTTACCTTCAATGAAGGCCACGGTACCTTCCCTGTTCAGTCGTGGGGTCCCAGCAAGGATAATGCAGCTGCATACTTTGCAGTTGATTTTGGAAGAGAAGTCAATGTAAGTGAACTCAGCATCTATCTGCGTGCAGATTTCCCGCACGATGACCATTACGTATCTGCAACAGTTGAGTTCTCTGACGGAACAACTCAGGATATCACTCTTAATAGAACCGCAGATGCTCAGGTAATAGATATCGAGGATAAGGTAACCACCAGCATCAAACTTAAGGATCTTGTCAAGGGCGGCTCTGAATGGGCAGGCTTTATGGAGGTTGAGGTTTACGGTAATGAGACTGCAGAAAGCATTGCAAACAGATACGAGCTTACTGAGATCGAATCCGGAGCAACTTATGCCATCATCAACATCGCTAATGATGATCTCGGTGTAACCGTAAATGAAGCTGACGTTTATGCCTCTGAATATGTAGGTGCTGCAGAACAGGGCCTCACGGTAATTGAGTCTGATGGTGGATATATTATCAAGGCAGGCGATGCAGCATTGACTGCAGACGGTGATACTGTTGTAGCCAAGGCATACGACGCAGCAGACGAAAATCAGATTTGGAGCATCGAACGCGACGAAGATGGCGGATATGTAATTACCGCGGCGAACGGCAAGGTGCTTTCACTTGATGGCGACGCATTGAAGCTTGATACAGCAGACGGAACTGACGCACAGAGCTGGTATGTAAGACCCTACGACAATCTCGTTTCAACCAACCTTACCAACCTTGTAGACAGCAATGCTGTCGCAGTGGGTGACAGTGTCCATCCCGAATGGGGCGGCGAGGATGAAAATGTAGTTGACGGCGATATGGGAACCCGTTGGCAGTCCGGCTCCACCGGCGAAAATGCAGCTAATGCAGCTTGGATCACCGTAGACTTAGGTGAAAGAAAGACCTTCAACCGTGCTCTCGTCTATTGGGAAGTTTCACGTGCATCTGTTAACGGATATACTTTTGAGGTATCTAATGACGGTGAAAATTGGGTAGCTCCCGAAGGCCTTGCAAAGAGTCGTGCAGGTGATTATACTGATACGCTCGACTTCTTACCTGTAAAAGCTCAGTATCTAAGAATTTATGTAACTGCGATGGAAACCTCAAAGAATTATTATCCCTCCATTTACGAAATCGAGCTTTACGATACAAATGAGCATAAGGGCGGTTCAGTAGGAAACGAAATTGCCGTTCCCAATAAGCCTGTATACGAAAATCTTACATTTGATGATGAGACAGGTTATGTATATGGCTTTGTTGAAGAGGAAGCCGCAGGCGATTATGCTGCCTTAACAATAAAGAAAGACAGTGCGGCTGTTACAGGCACCGACCTGATTGGAACCGGATACTCCGTAACTTACGGCGGAAAGACATATACAGCAGTAGTTATGGGTGACACCTCTGGCGACGGTAAGGTAAATTCCACCGACTTCACACAGATTCGCAGACACTACCTTGAGCTTTACACCTTAACCGGTGCAAAGCTTGTAGCAGCGGATATTACCAAAGACGGCAACGTCAACTCGACGGACTTCACGCGTGTCCGCAGACATTTCTTGGATCTATACAATCTGTATGATTAAGTAACACAAAAAATCCGAGTCCGTTAAGGACTCGGATTTTTTAGCTTAATCCTCGATTGCATCGCGTTCGCGGAAGAGAAGTGATATACACCAAATTCCCGCGACAGCAACGAGAGAATAAATCACACGCGCGATAATAGCAGTCTGACCGCCGAACAATCCCGCAACAATATCATACTGGAATATACCGATGCTACCCCAGTTGAGTGCGCCGATAATAACAAGTATGAGTGCGATTCTGTCTAAAATCATTTTATTCAACTCCTCTTGTAAGGTTGAAAATATTCACATATATTTTCTATCATATTTTTGCCTTGAAATATTAAATTATGCATATTGCTTTACATGAAGCACAAAATACAAAAAGAAAGTTGAAAATACAAGGGCAGGTAATAATTAATATGGATAAAAACAATAAAAACAAGTCAAAAGAACAGCAAAAAAAGCAGAGGATAGAAAATATTACAAGTTCTGTCGAGGTTAAACCCAGCAAAACTGATCCGTTTGGTTCTTATACGGGAGTTCCCTTTGATAAAAACGAAGAACCAATTCAGGATGCCGACGATTTATAAAAAAACGCCGTTGGCGTTTGCCAACGGCTACATAAAAAATAAGATTAATTTTTCAGAGCTTGCATTGGTGCAGGGATACGTCCACCGCGAGAGATAAGCTTTGAAGGGGAAGCGGTATTTACCGGCATAACAGGACCACTGCCTAAAAGTCCGCCGAAATCAAGCTCTTCACCCAAGCCCTTACCGATAGCAGGAATAAGGCGGCAGGCGGTCGTCTTTGAATTGACCATACCGATAGCCGCTTCATCGGCAATTATCGCAGAAATAACATCTTCGGTGGTATCACCGGGAATTACTATCATATCAAGGCCGACGGAGCAAACACAGGTCATTGCTTCGAGCTTCTGCAAGGTCAGAATACCTGCTCGCGCGGCATCTATCATGCCGGCATCCTCTGTCACGGGGATAAACGCACCTGAAAGACCGCCTATGTGCGAGGAAGCCATAACACCGCCCTTTTTGACTGCATCGTTTAAAAGAGCAAGTGCCGCGGTCGTGCCGTAAGCGCCGCAGGATTCAAGTCCTATTTCTTCAAGAATATGTGCGACTGAGTCACCTACTGCAGGAGTGGGTGCCAAGGATAAGTCAACTATACCAAAAGGCACACCCAAGCGTTCAGCTGCTTGAGTTGCAACGAGCTGTCCCATACGGGTTATTTTAAATGCTGTACGCTTTATAATATCAGCAACGCCAGTAAGATCACAGTCAGGCGCTTTTTTGAGTGCCGCGCGGACGACACCGGGGCCCGAAACGCCGACGTTGATAACACATTCGGGCTCACCGACTCCGTGGAAAGCACCCGCCATAAAGGGGTTATCCTCGGGAGCATTGCAGAAAACGACTAACTTTGCCGCGCCAATGGAGTTACGGTCGGCTGTCAGCTCAGCGGCACGCTTTACAACGTGACCCATTTGCCTTACGGCATCCATATTGATGCCTGATTTTGTCGTACCTACATTGACGGAGGAACAGACCTTCTCAGTAGCTGCCAAGGCTTCGGGAATAGAATTGATAAAATCGTAATCTGCGCCTGAATATCCCTTATGAACGAGAGCGGAATAACCGCCTATAAAGTTGACTCCGATAGTGCCTGCGGCTTTATCCAAAGCGGAGGCAAGCTTAATGTAATCCTTGCTCTTACAGCAGGAGGCAAGCATGGAGATAGGAGTTACCGAAACGCGCTTGTTGATGATGGGAATACCGTATTCAGCTTCAATATCACAACCCGTCTTGACGAGCTTTTCTGCTTTACGGCATATTTTTTCATAAATCTTGTCCGCACAGGCATCAATATTACTGTCAAAACAGTCAAGCAGCGAAATACCCATAGTAATGGTGCGAATGTCAAGATTTTCATGGTCGATCATATTGATCGTTTCAAGTATATCGTAGGAATTAAGCAAAAATATCAATCCTTTCAGTTATATTCTGTGCATGGAGTTGAAGATATCTTCATGCATAACATGAACGGAAAGGCTGTTTTCTTTGCCGTAATCTTCAAGCGATTTACGTATTTCTGTAATAGGAGCTGTAGCCTCCGAAATATCAACTAACATTATCATTGCAAAAAGCTCCTGAAGAACACTTTGCGTAATGTCAAGGATATTAAGGTTGTATTTTTTACAAAGCGATGAAACCTCCGCAATGATACCTACGGTATCGCTTCCGATAACTGAAATAACTGCACGCATATGAAAAATCTCCTTTTAAATATTTTTTATTAATTCATCAATAAGGTATTCCGAACTTGCGTCGGAGGGCATTGTGAAGTATTCGGGGGAAAGACTTGGGGTCAGGATTATTGCGCTGTCGGGTGAACAGTTACGTTTAAACTGTCCTGCAAAGAAACGGCGTATAAATACGACTAAGGTTGCCTTGATATAATTTGCATCGTATTCATCCTTGAATGCTGCTTTGGCATATTCGAAAATCTTTGTAGGAGCAAGATTGTATTCAATGAAGTAATACAAAAAGAAGTCATGAAGCTTATACGGACCTAAAATGGATTCGGTTTCCTGAAGCTGTCTGCCCGATTCATCAGGCGGCAAAAGCTCGGGACTGACGGGAGTATCCAGAATATCGTTAAGAACCGATGATAGTGAAGCAAATTCCGCATCCGCTGCAAGCTCACGTAAAATTTCTTTTACCAATGTTTTCGGAATACAAGTATTAACATTGAAGGTTGCAAGATGATCACCGCCGAAGGTACACCAACCGAGAGCATCCTCAGATAGATCGCCTGCACCTACTACGAGGGCGTTTTCAATATTTGCAATATCGAAAAGTATTTGACTTCGTTCTCTTGCCTGCGCGTTTTCAAAGGTAAGGTCTTTTAGCTCTGCAGAATGACCTATATCGTCAAAGTGCTGTAATACACAGGCTTCAATAGAGATTTCCTTATGAGTGACATTTAAGTCTTTTATGAGAGATAATGCATTGCCGCGAGTTCTTGCGGTGGTACCGAAGCCGGGCATGTTTACGGCAATACAGTTTGAAGCCGGTAATCCCAACTGCTTTAAAGCAGAATAGCAAACCATAAGTGCTACTGTGGTATCAATACCGCCTGAAACACCTATAACAAGTTTTGCAATACCTGAATTTGAAATACGTCCCATTAGCGATGCTACCTGCAACTGAAATATTTCGCGCACGGCATGCTTGTCTGACGGTAAAAAAGGATAAGGACTGATTTCACGGAGTATTTCCTTACGGTTTAAAATTGATTTATCGACATCTGTTATGGGGCAGTCAAGCTGCAAAGGAGGTTGCTTTGCACGTTGAGAACGGATGATATCTATATCCGTATCCTTTACGCTCACTACGCTTAAGGTACCTTCCTGAACAGAGAAGTTCAGCTTTTCTCCACATTCATATATGCCCGTAAAGCCCTTATACAGATACGGTGAGGTTGCTTCGCCGAAGCCGCATCCGCAGGTGGCGACGGAACAGGAGTATATTTTTGAAGCGAGCTGACATCCGCTTTGACGGCGGCTAACCGAGCCTGCTACTGTAGGATGAGCACAGGGACAAAGAATAATATCGGCACCCAAACCCTCCTCGCCTGCAATCACGGGTAGGTCTGCAGGGTCACCTGGGATGATACGAACAGCACAGCCATCAAAATTAAGCATTGCGTCGCTTGATGGCATAAGCCCATTCCTTAAAGGCTGATTAGCCGCATCAGAAAGGGGAGGCAAGGGATGCCTTTCGCCTGCTCTGGGAGCAATTTCCTTACCGTGATAAATTGCGGCGCAGACAGAATAAATCCGCCCGTCGTAACTTTCGGGAAGTCCTACAATAATAATGCTGTTCGATTTTTCCGTTGCTTTTTTAATTCTTTCCAAAGCTGTTTCACATCCGGAAAGCAAAGCACGGTTTTTAAACAGAGTACCGCAGGAAGCTCCCGAAAGGCAAAGCGCCGGAAAAAGAATAATATCCGGACTGTCATTTTCAAGCTGAGAAATTATATCAATAATGTAGTCGGCATTTTTATCCGGACGACCGACGGCGACCTTGGGAACAGCTGTAGCAATTCTGACAATACCTTGCATAAGAACTTGCCTTTCCGCCCACCGTAATATTTTTGCTTTTGCCGCGTGATAGGCAGACGCGGCAAACCAAAGATTACCTATAATATTTTATCACATAAAATCAAGAAAAGAAAGAAAAATAGTTATTTAATAGTTACTTTTTTTGAAAAATGTGTTATAATATTCTAAATATAAGCCAAAAGGAGTAATTTTACAGTGATAACAGCCGATATGCATACCCATTCCTGCGCTTCACCCGACGGAGAAAGCAAAATGAACGAAATATTTAAGGCAGGGAAAGATGTCGGCACCTCATATATATGCGTCACCGACCATTGCGAGGTTTGTCAGTGGGATGGTAAATGGGGAATTAAAAACATTGACCTTTCCTATAAGCTTTACTGCGAATTAAAAGAAAAGGACGGATTTCTTTTCGGTGCAGAAATGGGCGGTGCCGATGCGGATTTTAAACGGGCAGAGGAATTGGTCAAGCGATATCCGTATGATTTTATTTTAGGCTCGGTTCATAATTTAGTCGGGATGAAAGATTTTTATTATCTTGACTATGATGAATATGATGCAGATGAACTG
>CAYRPK010000062.1:0-7522 GCA_964426175.1 uncultured Eubacteriales bacterium
CTCCTCAAAACACCCAAATTCGTTCCAACCACATGCTTCATCATATTTTTTTGAGAAAAGTGTCACCCATCATTGACGACTGCACAAGGAAAATTTAATATTTTAACAAGTAAAAACGGCATTGCCCGAAAGCAATGCCGTCAATTAAATCAAATATTACGCATACAAATCGTATAAACCCAGGAAATGTCTGCGAATACGAGTAAAGTCGGTAGAATCAATCTTTCCGTCGACATTTACGTCTGCCGCCAGCTTTTCCGTCTCTGTCATTTCATAAAGTCCGAGATAGTAGCGTTTTACTCTCATAAAGTCCGTCGAATTGATTTCTCCGTCACCGGTAACATCGCCGAGAAGGTACTCATCATCACCGATTATCACACTATCACAGTAAACCTCAAGCTCAAATATTTTGGGACTCCATTTTTCTGCTTTCTTCTTCGTCATATCAATACGGAGATATCTCGCTGTTATAGCATCAAAGGTAAGAACTGTGGTAGTCCCGTACTCCATTTCTACATTTGGCACTGCTGTCCAAGTCTCGCCGTCATCGGAATACTGCAATTCAAATCCGTCCTCGGTGCACATGGTTCCGCTTTCCCATTCAATAACAACTCTGTCAAAGGTGGTAGGTACACCGAAATCATAGGCTATCCAACAATCTGTCAGCAGTCCCGTCTCAGTATTTGCAACTGTATTTGCGGCATACTGCCAGCTCGTTATCATATCGCCATCATTGATGCCGCTTGCAGTATTTGAGCCGTAATAGTTCTTTCCACTGTCAAATGCAGTAGCTTTAATAGCGAGATTAGATTCATCTATACCGAAATCATCATTAGTCGTCCAGAAATCCGTCTGAATTACAGTGCGGATAGTTCCATCCTCATTAAATACCATTCTGTCTATACAGGGGCGTCTGTCAACACTATCGTAATTGTAACGATGGTAGCAGATAAGCCACATATTATTCTCGGGAAGATAGAGGGCACTGTTGTGACCCGGGCCCTTGTAGGGATAATTATCCTGAGAAGACTGAAGTATCTGACGGCTACCGTAGAAAGGTCCTATGGGGCTATCTGACATGCCGTAGCAGGAAGCATATGAACCGTTTGACCACACACCCTTTGAATACATCATATAATACGTATCTCCGCGCTTTATCATAAAGGGAGCTTCCATATAATCGTTAAGTCCTTCGGTGATAACCTTATACATATCTCCATCAGGGAAGGCTTTAATATCGGTAAGATCATCATTCATAAGGCAAACACCGAGATTTCCGCCGCCACCGTAATAAAGATATATCTGACCGTCAGAATCCTGAAAAAGGCTCGCATCAATAAGATTTGGCTTGCCTGTAAATCTCGCCTTAAACTCCTCATCGGTATCCTCAGATGTTGCACCGTAAAGGGAAGCATCCACAATAAGACCGTCTTTGCCGTTATCAACCGCCTTAAAGGGACCTGCGGGATTATCGGAAACACCGATACCTATACCTCCCGTGCGGTCGGCATCAGGAACGTTATTTGCAGAAAAAACAATGTAGTATTTGCCGTTTAATTCTATTGCACCGGGCGCCCAATAGCGATGCGAAGCCCACGGGAAGCTTTCAAGATCAAGCACTGTGCCTTCTTCATTGGGCTTTTGCCATGTTTTCATATTATCGGTCGAATAGATAGCACCAATATTGATAGCACCGTTAAGAGTGCCATAGATCCAGTAAACATCGTTTCCGTCCTCATCCTTAAAGCGATGGATATCGGGATCAGCCAAACCATAATCAGCGGCAGGGTTTGTAATTTCCAGATAGGTATTATAAACCTCAGTGGTGTCGGTTCCTATCTGAATAGTGTCTGTTTCCCCTGTTACAGCTTGTACCGAAACCGAAAAACTGCCTATTGATGTCAAAATCATAGTAACGGATAAAAGCATACTCAACAATTTAAAAGTTGATTTCATTTTTCTCTCCCTTTCCAAATTAATTTTCTATTTTAAGTATACAGCAAATTCACGTTTAAATCAATATTTATTTTAATTTTTTTCATTAGTTGAACAGAATAATATTTATGTCAAAGCGTTTTATTTTATTTTTTGCATGATAGCTTTAAGTTTATACATCATTACCCATCCGCACAGTGGGTATTTTTTGTGAGCGTTTACACACTCAGCTGTCTAAAGACACCAAGTAAAAACGGCATTGCCCGAAAGCAATGCCGTCAATTAAATCAAATATTACGCATACAAATCGTATAAACCCAGGAAATGTCTGCGAATACGAGTAAAGTCGGTAGAATCAATCTTTCCGTCGACATTTACGTCTGCCGCCAGCTTTTCCGTCTCTGTCATTTCATAAAGTCCGAGATAGTAGCGTTTTACTCTCATAAAGTCCGTCGAATTGATTTCTCCGTCACCGGTAACATCGCCGAGAAGGTACTCATCATCACCGATTATCACACTATCACAGTAAACCTCAAGCTCAAATATTTTGGGACTCCATTTTTCTGCTTTCTTCTTCGTCATATCAATACGGAGATATCTCGCTGTTATAGCATCAAAGGTAAGAACTGTGGTAGTCCCGTACTCCATTTCTACATTTGGCACTGCTGTCCAAGTCTCGCCGTCATCGGAATACTGCAATTCAAATCCGTCCTCGGTACACATGGTTTCGCTTTCCCATTCCATAACCACCTTGTTAAAGGTGGTGGGTACACCGAAATCGTATCCGACCCAGCAATCAGTCATAACTCCGGTCTCTTCGTTGCAAACGGTATCAGTATTAAACTGCCAATATGTGATACTGTCAGCATCGTTTACATTCTCAAGTTTACCTGAACCGTAATAGCCATAGCCGCTGTCTATCGCCGCCGCATTAAGTGCAAGGTTGCTTTCATCTAAACCGAAATAATCATCAGTAGTCCAATAATCGGTTTGTATTACCGCGCGAATAGTTCCGTCCTCGTTAAAAGCAAGTCTGTCTATGCAAGCCTTTCTGTCACTGCTGCCGTAATTGTAGCGATGGTAGCAAATGAGCCACATATTATTCTCGGGCATATAAAGCACACTGTTATGTCCCGGGCCTCTGTAGGGATAATCATTCTGAGAAGACTGAAGTATCTGACGGCTACCGTAGAAGGGACCAAGGGGGCTATCTGCCATAGCGTAGCATCCGCCATAGGTGCCGTTTATCCACATGCCCTTTGAGTAATACATATAATATGTATCTCCGCGCTTTGTCATAAAGGGGCCCTCGACATATTCACTCAAACCGTCTGTGATTATCTTATACATATCACCGTCGGGGAAAGCCTTGATACCGTTCATTTCATCATTCATAAGGCAAACACCGAGATTTTTGTTTCCGCCGTAGTAAAGATATACCTGACCATCGGAATCCTGAAACAGATTTGCATCAATCAAAGTCGGCTTATCTTTAAATTTTGCCATAAACTCTTCATCCGTATCCTCATCGGTAACACCGTAAAGCGACGGATCAAGGAGAAGTCCGTCATTAGAGCCTTCAACTGCCTTAAAGGGACCCGCGGGGTTATCTGAAACACCGATGCCAATTCCTCCCGTGCGAGAGCTGTCGGGAACGTTATTTGCCGCAAAAACGATATAGTATTTGCCGTTTAATTCTATCGCACCGGGTGCCCACACACTCATCTTTATCCATGGGAAGGTGGATTTATCAAGAGCCATACCGTCTTCGGTAGGTTTTTCCCATGTTTTCATGTTGTCCGTCGAACGCAAGACCCCGATATTGCTGTCTTTTGTACCGTACATCCAATATACCTTGTTGCCGTTTTCATCCTCATAGCAACGAAGCTCAGGATCTGGGAAACCTTCAGACACTGCAGGGTTAGTGATCTCAAGTGGAATATTATAAACCTCCATTGTATCCGTATCCGGCTGGATGACCGTAGACTGTGTAATGACCTCATCTTCGGCGGAGACGGGAGTCACGCCGACTGTTCCAACAAAAAGCATGGCAGCTGCCATTACCAAGCTTGCGAGTTTAAATAATGCTTTCATATCTATTACCATTCCTTTCACTTCAAAATTCATCAGTATAATACCATATACCATGTGTAAAGTCAACCTTTTTTCATATTTTAATTTGTGTTTTTTTCATTAAAACCAAAAGACAGACAGCCATTCAAGCCATCCGTCTTTTGGTTTTTACATATTAATTTTGTATTATGCATAACTCTTGACTTACTTAAAATTCGCTTCGGCCTTCCAGAGCTCGGCGAAGGGTATTTTCATCGGCATATTCAAGTTCGCCGCCGACGGGGATACCGTAAGCTAAGCGTGTGACCTTCAAGCCTAACGGCTTTATCAGTCGCGAGATATACATTGCCGTTGCGTCACCCTCGACATCGGGATTGGTAGCGAGGATGACTTCTTTAACAGTATCCTCTGAAATTCTGGAAAGGAGTTCTTTTATTTTAAGTTCATCGGGACCGATGCCGTTCATAGGCGAGATAGCCCCGTGAAGCACATGATAAAGTCCCTCAAATTCACCCGTTTTTTCGACCGCGACAACATCGCGCGGGTCTTCGACAACGCATATAACGCTTCTGTCACGGGTTGAAGATGCGCATATGGCACAACGCTCACTGCTCGTCAAATTTTGACATTCTGAGCAATAGCCTATAGATTCCTTAGCATCTATCAAAGCATCAGCAAATTCCTTTGCTTTTTCCATCGGCTGCGACAGCACATAAAACGCAAGTCGTTGCGCTGTTTTATGCCCGATAGACGGGAGGCTTTCAAATTGCTCTATGAGCTTTGCCAATGGCGGAGCAAAATAATCCATCTTTATTTCCTTTCCTGCTGTGTGTTCTAATGAATAACGGTGGGGTAAGTTTAGGTAAAATAAGTACCATGCAAAGAGTTTGCGAGGCAAACTCCGCGAGTTAATGTAAAGCTTTTACTCTACTTTGTTAATGAGGGAGCCTTTTGTGCCAGCCTTCCCTAATGCCAAAAGCTTCATTCACTTTCAATTTTTCATTTTCAACCCTAAATTTTACATAAGTCCGGGGATATTCATACCGCCCGTGATCTTGCCCATTTCTTCCTCGCTGGTGGTGTCGACATTCTTTGCCGCCTCATTGAATGCGGCAGTGATAAGATCCTCGAGCATCTCGATATCGTCCTTATCGACAACATCGGGATTGAGCTTTACAGAAACAACATTCTTTTCACCGTTCATGATAACTTCAACCATTCCGCCACCTGCGGTACCTGTAAATTCGCGGTTGGCAAGTTCCTCCTGCATTGCCTGCATATCAGCCTGCATTTTCTGTACACGCTTGATCATATCTCCTCTGCTTTCACCGTAGCCCTGGGGTAATCTTGCTTTCATTTTAAAACAATCCTTTCATTTATAAAAGTGTGACAGTATATTCTGTATTAAATTCTTCGCCTTTTTCGACGAAGTTCATACCTTTTTTTGCATTAAAACGCGTAGTTTCGCTTATATGCGAATTAATTCCGTACCACGGCTCGATGCATACAAAGGGTGCACGCGCACCCGTGGGTGACCATATACCAAGATACGGAAAACCCTTAAAATCGACCTTGACTCCCTTTCCGCTCTTACGCGAAACAAGGGTACACGAGGTATAGGGATAATTTTCAAATACCAAAGCATCTCCGTCGAAAAGCGAATAATCAAAGGGGATGGTGTCGGTATTTTTTCCGATCTCCATGGTCTCATCATTAATAAGCCCGTCCTTACCTATTCTAAGACTGACAAAGTCCGTTTTTGCGTTAAACTTAAAATCATAATCCTCGGCGACTTCGCCCTCTGCAAGAGGGATATTAAAGGCAGGATGACCGCCTATCATAAAGGGCATTTTTGTATCCCCCATGTTAGATACCTTCCACGCAGTCCTGATACCATTATCAGTCAAGGAATAGGTTATCTCAAGAGCAAAATCAAAGGGATAATATTTATATGTTTCCTCAGTTTTTGCAGTTCTGAGCGTGACGGAAGCATCATCGTTTTTTACTACCTCATATTCCGCATCGCGGACAATGCCGTGCTTAGGCATTTCTGTCGTAGCAAAACCAAAATCCGCTTTTCCCTCTTTAACAACACCGATCGAAGGGAAAAGAGTCGGCGAACAACGGTTCCAGAATTTTCCATCCCTGCACCACATATATTCGGTGCCGTCGGCGGCTTTAAGGCTGCGAAGCTCCGCACCGACAGTTTCTATCTCGGCAGTAATACTGCCGTTCGAAAGCTTTACTATCATTTTTGCAATATCCTTTCTATTTGTCTAAGATGAGTCAGCTCAAGCATTTGATTTGCAAAGTTTTCAGGGCGACGACATACTTTGTGTATTTCGAGCCCGAAAACAAAGTAAATTCGAAAAAAGACAAATCAATTTAGTATGCTGAGCCCCAGACGACAAGCTTGTCTGTCTTTTTACCGCAGATGGGACAAGTATCGGCAACGGCTTCTCCTTCAAAGGGCATACAGCGCGAGGTAAGGCCGTATTCATCCTTAATCTTCATTTCACATTCAAGGTCGCCGCACCACATTGCTTTGACAAAGCCTGACTTATTATCAGCAAAATCGCGAAGCTCTTCTGCATTCTTTGCGGTATAAGTCATTCTTTCGCGGCGTTCAAGCGCGTTCTGATAAAGACCGTCACGAACACACTTAAGCAGACGGGGAATCTCCGTTTTAAGGTCATCAAGGTTAACAGTGATCTTTTCGCCGTTATCGCGACGGACAAGTACACAGCAACCCTTTTCGATATCCTTAGGACCTATCTCAAGTCTAAGCGGTACACCCTTCATTTCATATTCGGCAAATTTCCAGCCGGGAGACTGGTCGGAATCGTCCATCTTTACGCGGCAGATATCCTTAATAGACTCCAGGACCTCAGTAGCCTTTTCGATAACTCCGCCCTTGTGCATAGCAATGGGAACAATTATTACCTGAATGGGTGCAACTGCCGGCGGCAGGACAAGTCCGTTATCGTCACCGTGGCTCATTATAATAGCACCGATTATGCGAGTAGACATGCCCCATGAGGTTTCAAAGGGATATTGAGTGGTATTATCTCTGCCTGTAAATTCAATGCCGAAGGCGCGGGCAAAGCCGTCACCGAAATAATGTGAGGTCGCACTCTGTAGAGCCTTGCCATCATGCATCATTGCTTCGACTGTATAAGTAGCCTCAGCACCTGCAAATTTTTCTTTGTCAGTCTTCTTTCCTCTTATAACAGGCATAGCAAGCTCATTTTCGCAGAAGCTTGCGTATACTTCAAGCATACGCTCAGTTTCTTCAATGGCTTCCTTGCTCGTTTCGTGGATTGTATGACCCTCCTGCCACCAGAATTCGCGGGTACGAAGGAAGGGGCGTGTGGTCTTTTCCCATCTGACAACCGAGCACCACTGATTATAAAGCTTGGGCAGATCGCGGTAGGAATGGACAATATCCTTATAATGGTCGCAGAAAAGAGTCTCGGATGTGGGACGAACGCAGAGCTTTTCGGGAAGCTCCTCG
>CAYRPK010000063.1:0-7440 GCA_964426175.1 uncultured Eubacteriales bacterium
CTAAGTCCCGACTCTTTAGCAAAATCATAAACAAGCTTATTTCTTATGCCGCTTTGGTCAAAATAGTTTGCTATAAGCGACCATCTCTTGCTTTGTCCTGTACCCAACAAATCAGTGGATTTGTTGAGTTTGATATTGTAAGGCTTTTTCTCTGAATCTCTGAATGATTTGTTTCCACCCTCCTTGATATAATCAAGCTGTCCGTCATATATAACTTCACCGTCGGCGGAAACGTAAAGCATTTCGCCCGTTTCCTTGTTCTCTTTATTTGTATGGATATAGTCAATATTTCCGCTCTGAGTGTTGATATGTATAGCCGCGGTATTTTCCGCTTTAAGAACATAAAAATTCGAAGAAAAAACCTCAGCTTCTTCCGATAGCAATCGCATATTTTCCTGTGTTAAATTCATTATTTCGGAAATATCGTCACCGTCAACAAATGTTTTTTCGCCTATTTCGAGAATATATGCCTCCGAAAGCGAAAGTTTGCACTGCGACAAAGTTACATATGATGGCAAGAGAAAATAGTATCCGTTATCAGACTTATAAAGCTCTACTTCGGCACTTTTTCCATCATACGATAAAATTGCCGATATTTTCGGTTGGGTATTATCCTGAGAAATATGCATCACTGTAACAGCAGCAAAAACAATAAGTGCCGCCAACACTAAAACCGCCGAGATAATCAGCAAAAGCTTTTTACTGTGATTTCTCAAAACTTCCTTTATCATTCTGCTCCTCCATAGAGTTTTTTATTATTCTATCATATTTCAAATCAATTATCAATGATTTTGATTTTTCTCACGTTAAATCAAAACACAATCGTTTTTTCACGCAATAGCTTTTCTCGCCTTTTATAATCCGGCATGTATTTTTCAATAAAGGCATAAAAATCCTTACTGTGATTGTGATGCTTTATATGTGCAAGCTCATGCACAATGACATAATCTATAGCTTCGGGATGACATGCCATAAGCTGTACCGAAAAGCACAGCGCATTTTTACCCGAACAGGAACCGAAACGCTTCTTCGCATGGGTTATTGTGATTTTAGTCGGTGTAACTCCCATAATTTCAGCATAATATTTAACTCTTACAGGGAGTATTTCTTTTGCCTTTTTATACAGCTCGTTTACTTCCTTATCGCTTAAATAAACGGTATTTTCAGAATTAATACGGTGCTTTTCGCGTGCCCGCTCGATCCAAGCTGAATTTTTAATAACAAATTTTTCAA
The DNA here is from genome assembly GCA_964426175.1 of uncultured Eubacteriales bacterium. Lineage (GTDB taxonomy): Bacteria > Bacillota > Clostridia > Oscillospirales > CAJFTT01 > CAYRPK01. The sequence continues at coordinate 1,234 of CAYRPK010000063.1, forward strand.
TATCGCCATCGGACATCGTCAACGGTGCACGGACAATGACCTCAAGAGTTGCCGTTACTTCAAGGGTCAGCGTTTTGCGGCGACTTCGAATAATACTGTATTCCATATAATCACTTCCTTTTTTATATTATCACAGTTTACTCCCCTCGGTCAAGAAAAGTTAAATCTTAATATGGAATACTTTTCATTATTGCGGCAATAATACTATCAGCACAAAAAGAAAGGAAGAAAAATCATGGCATTTACTCAAAAGGAAACTAATCTTTTAAAGGACCTTAAGGATCAGGAGGAAATCTGTATTCAGAAGTACGGAAAATATGCGAACAGTGCCTGTGACGGCGAGCTTAAAAACCTCTTTGTTTCTATTCGCAATACCGAGCAGCAGCATCTTAATACCATTAACGGACTTTTAGGCGGACTTCCCAATACAAATCCTCTTTTAAACAGCAACGACACCTGCATTGATGGTAACTGTGACGGCGGCCCTCAGAATGACAAATACCTTTGTCAGGACGCATTATCGGGCGAAAAGCATGTTTCATCTCTTTACGACACCTGTATTTTTGAGTTTTCGGATATCAATGTTCGCAACACCCTCAATCATATTCAGAAGGAAGAACAGCAGCACGGCGAAAAGATTTACAGCTATATGTCTCAGCACGGCATGTATTAAAGCTTTTATCTAAAAATAGTATACTAATCCATTGATAGAAATACTCTTTACTCTGTATATTAAGTTTGTTTCGCAAAGCTATCATAACACAAAAATATAAATATGCAACAAATTTTAAAAGCCGTGTCAACCGACACGGCTTTTACTTTAATCTACGCGATAGTGTATGTTCCCAAGAAATGGCGTTTAATTCGCATGAAGTCGGTAGAATTGATTTTCCCATCTTCATTTACGTCGGCGGCAAGCTTTTGAGTTTCGGTCAATTCGAAAAGTCCGAGATAATACTTGCGAACCTGCGTAAAGTCAGTTGAATTAATCTTTCCGTCGGCATTAACATCGCCCTTAGTATATTCAGGCTCTACTACAGGAGGCTCTTCTTCAATAGTGCTGTATACCTCAAACTCAAAGATTGAGAGGTAATAGTTATTGTTAAAGGACTGGGCTACCATGTTTATTCTGACGTAGCGTGCCTGAACGGGGTCAAAGGTAAGGTCGGTCTGTGATCTGGTATCGCCCGATTCAATAGTGCAATCAAATGCATCGGGAGCAGCATCAGCCACAACAGTTGTCCAGACAGATCCATCCTGCGAGACCTCAATATTAAAGCTTTCGGGGAGATTTTCCCAGATTATCTTGATGGTATCGGCATTATAAATATTACCGAGGTCTACCATAAACCAGTGAGGCGAAGCAACCTTATTACCACCGCTTCTGCCCCAACGGCTGGTAAGTGCGGTAGAGCCGTCAACTGCCGACGACGGAGCATACGCAGGGTCATTACTGCTTGCAGTCGCAGTCTTGCCAAGCGCTAAGTTTTCGTTTAAAGGAGTAACGACATCGCCACTCTCGGGTTCTTTGACATCAGCGGTATTGTATACTTCCATCTCATAGATGCCAACGCCCCATGTGGTCGACTTCTGGATGCAGTACATACGGATATAGCGTGCAGTATAAGCTTCATCAAGGTATAGATGCTTCTCGCCCTTGCTTGTTTCCGCTCTGTATACTTCGCCGCCAATGGTTATATCCGTCCAGTTTTCATTATCGTCGGAATACTGGAGCTTATAGGAGGTAGCATAGGTATCTTCCCAATTGATGGCGACATAATCAAACTGCGTATTTTCACCCAGATCTATAGTAAGCCAATAGGGTGCGCCGCTTGTCTGCGATCTCCAGCAGGAGGTTGTAGAGCCGTCTACTGCTTTTTTTGAATCGCTGGTATCGTTTTGGATACCCGAAGTCTCAACAGGCTTATTAAGTGCGAGGTTATACTCAGCGGTGGGCTTTGTTCTCTTGACTAAGCCGGCTTTAGCCGTGGTTAAAGCACGGAGCGCTTCGGTAACGCCTGTGGGCTCGTCGCTGTTTACTACCGCTTCAGCCGCAGTCAGTGCTTCTTTAAGTGTAGCGGCGGTCTCGTTTGTATACTGTCTTAATACGTTATCGGTATAATCTCTCTTTGCCAAACGAACCTGAACGGTAAGCTCGGGCAAGGAAAGCACATCATAATTATCGTGATCGTAGACCTCTACCTCATATAATGCAAACCCGTTTTTGTCTTGTACTCTCTTAGTGCCGAGGAATCTGAGATATCTTCCGCTGACACGATCAAAATCAAGGGTATCGGTACCGCCGTCACCGTCGGTTATGACGATGGCATCCTTCCAAGAGGCATTATCATCGGAATACTGTATCTTATAGCCTGTGCCGTATGCCGCTTCCCAAAGAAGACGAACTCTGTTAAAGCTTACGGTCTCGCCAAAATCAAGAACCAGCCATTCGTTGTCTGTAGCACCCGAGGTCCATCTGGTGCTCATGCTACCGTCGATAGCCTTATCGGGAGTATATGAGGCAGATTCATTGGAGGACGAGGTCGCAACGACATTTGCGCCAACTGCGAGATTGCCCGTGGTATCATAATCTACTGAATTATCAACGGGAAGGATAGTATAATCCGATGTACCCTGAATATTAACATCAGTTATATTCATTTCTTCAAGACTGGAGGCATATTCTTCCTGTCCGGGAACCTTGATATTTTCAAAGGTAAGACCGTAAACATATGACTGATTATCACGGCCTTTAAGAGTGGAGGGTGTACTGCCAAGCTCGCGGATATTGATATTTCTGATAGTTAATCCGTCAACATTACCGTTATCTGTAGCATCGCCCGAGAAGGCATCGATAAGAAGCCATCGACGGTCGGTGGCAGATCTTCCACCGAAGCCTTCGATATCTATATTTTCAAAAAGAACATCCTTGAAGTCATACACACCGTATCCATGGCTGACCTTTATCGCCTGCATACACTTATACGAATAGGAATTCTTGAAGGTTACATTGGTCTGAGGCTGATGGCAACCGTCTCCGAGCTTGAAGGTTCCGCAATGAGTCCAGCCGAAGCAATCATCAAAGGTGACATCTCTGAGCTCTTCGGGATCGCCGTACCAGTTTTCTGCAATATCAGTGAAGCTACCCCACGTTTTGGTTGAATAAGTATCGTCCTCGGACATTGCAATAGTGTGCTTTACCAAAACATTCTGACTTTCAACTATGTCAATAGCATCATTTTCGTGGAGATCGTTATTTTCATTAAGGTGCTTGGTGTTTGTGATAGTAACATTGTCGCAACGGGTCGGAATAAGCGACCAGAAGTTACCGTCGAGAAGCGTGACACCGTCAAGCGTAAAGCCCGAGCAACCTATAGGCATGACTATTGTTGCAAGGAAGCTGTAATTCTTTCGCATATCGTAGCCGTTGCCGTCAATGATGCCTCTGCCTCGGATGCTGATATTTTCAGAGTTTTCCTCAGTATAGAAAAGCCATGTGCCGTTCATCTTAAGGCTGTTTTTGTAATAGAAGGTTTCATATTTTGCAGGATCAGCTACACTTCTTAAAACTGCGCCGCCTTCAAGATACATATCAACATTGCTCTTGAGGACGATACTTGTATCGAAATAATAAAGTCCTTTGGGAACATATACTATACCGCCGCCTGCGGCATTTGCATCGTCGATAGCACTCTGGATAGCCTCAGTTGCAATGATTTCACCGGTAGCGTCTGCCCCGTAATCATTTACTATATTATAGATACCGTCTCCGCTTGATGCAGGAACATCGGTCTCAAGAGCGTCCGCGATAACTACTATCTCCTTGATACCGTTTATTTTGACTATCATATAGACAGATTCGGTGATCGTGAAGGTAAGAGTGTTGGCCTCTGCTGTTGCCGCAATATTTTTGGCAAGCGGACTGACCGAATATGTTTCCACAGTTTCATTTACCGTAACAGTGATAGTTGCTGTGCCGTCAAACGAAAAATGTGCGTAATCATAAAGATCGGTATAATCTATTACAGGAACTTCCGTTCCGTTTACCGTCATGGTTGCTATCTTAGATTCAGTATGGCATTCCTGCACGTCATACACAACTACGGTGTTTTCTTCATTTGCGCCGCTTACAGTCAAGCCCTGCACCCCGACAGTTATCATCATTGTCAGTGCCAGAGTAAGGCTGACTATGCTTTTAAATGCGTTTTTAAGTTTCATTGCTCGGTATCCTTTCTTAGCTGTTTTTCACAATTATATCATACTTTACAAGCACTGTGTAACACAAATTCTACCAATTATATGTAAAATCCGCTTGGAAATCACGCCAAAAAAATGACCGATATCCTTGGGGGATATCGGTCGTTTACTGATTATTCACCAATCACGAAGGTACCTAAGAAATGTCTGCGAATACGCATAAAGTCGGTACCGTTGATCTGTCCGTCGCTGTCAACATCAGCAGCATCAAGATGTTCTTCTGCAATGGTGAAGGTGCCGAGGAAGTGACGGCGTACCTGTGTATAGTCGGTGGAGTTGATCAAACCGTCACCGTTTACATCGCCCTTAGTAAATTCAGGCTCTTGTGTAGCTGTACTATACACTTCAAATTCGTAAATGCCGACGCCCCATGTCGATGATTTTTCTATGCAATGCATACGGATATATCTTGCATTTTGTACTTCATCAAGATAGAGATACTGTTCGACTTTTCCGGGAGATGATTGATATACTTCACCATTTACAGTAATATTTGTCCAATTTTCATTATCATCTGAAACGCAAAGCTTAAAGGAGGTTGCGTAGGTATCCTCCCAATTGATAACTACCAAATCATATCCGTCATTTTCACCTAAATCTACCGTTATGGCATAAGGTGCTCCGCTTACCTGAGAACGCCAGCATGAACCTGTGCTTCCATCTACTGCATTTGTCGCTTTACTACTGTCATTCTGCACACCCGTTACGGTAACAGGCTTTTTAAGTGCAAGATTATATTCAGATGACGGCTTTTCACGCTTAACGAGCTGTGCCTTTGATGCCGTCAAATCACGAAGTGTCTCAGTTATACTTGCATCTGAGTCGCCGTTAACCACAGCCTCCGCTGCGGCAAGCGCTTCTTTAAATGCATTAGCCGTTTCCTCGGTATATTGCTTAAGCACAGTATCAGTATAATCACGTTTTGCTAAACGTACCTGTACCGTCAGTGTAGGTAATGAAAGGCTGTCATATTCATCACGGTTGTAAACCTCAAACTCATAGAACGAAAAGCCGTTTTTATTTTCAACTCGCTTAGTACCGAGGAATCTTAGATATCTACCGCTGACTCGCTCAAAGTCAAGAATATCCGTACCGCCGTCACCGTCAGTTATGACAATAGCATCCTTCCATGTCGCATTATCATCGGAATACTGAATTTTGTAGCCTGTGCCGTATGCGGCCTCCCAAAGGATACGCACTCTGTTGAATTCTGTGGTTTTGCCAAAATCGAGTGTGAACCATTCACTGTCAGTTGCACCCGAAGTCCAACGGGTATTTTCATTAGCATCAATTGCTTTTTCGGGAGTATATGAGCTAGCTTCGATTGAAGAGCATGTAGCCACAACTTCATCGCCCAAGGCAAGGTTACCCGTGGTATCATATCTGTCCGAATTGTCAACGGGAAGAATAACATAATCCGAGGTACCTTGAATGTTAACATCGGTAATATTCATTTCTTCAAGGCTTGAAGCATATTCCGTTTGTCCCGGAACCGTGATGTTTTCAAAGACAACATCTTTGATATATGCTTGATTTTCACGGCCCTTCATAGTAGAAGCCTTGCTGCCAAGCTCGCGAATGTTGATATTCTTTATTGTAAGTCCGACAACATTACCGTTATCCTCTTCAGTGCCTGAGAAAGTATCAATGAAGAGCCAGCGACGATCGGTGGAAACACGTCCGCCGTAACTCTCTATATCAATATTATCAAATACAATATTTTCGAAATCAGCACCACCGTATGCATGGCTGACCTTTAAGGCCTGCATGCACTTATACGAATAGGAATTCTTAAAGGTAACATTACTTTGAGTAAAATTACTTCCGTCGCCTACCTTAAAGGTACCGCAATGAGTCCATCCAAAGCAATCGTCGAAGGTAACATTATCAAGGGTCATATCCGTTTTAACGGTAGTTTCACCGGACAGAACTCCGTTATAGGTGTAAGTT
>CAYRPK010000064.1:0-7435 GCA_964426175.1 uncultured Eubacteriales bacterium
AAATCTATGGTGTAAGATTATATGTAACCCGTCATAATAAGTACATGCCGCTTTCTCATTTCAAGAGGTGAGGACTTAGGGAAATGCCGCCAAAGCTCATCAAGAACAGAATTCGTCGGGATAAACGCATCGTTTTCCTGCTCAAAATAGTTAGTTTTGACATTTTTGCCCCAAGTGATGTCGCCTACAGAATGGGGATTAATCGAAAGTAAGGTTCGCATGAGGGTAGTCTTACCCGTACCGTTGCCACCGATAAGAGCAACTCTGTCACCTCGACGGACAGAGAATTCAAGATTTTCTCCGAGGACACGTTTTTCTTGTCCAACCGTCATTTTAAGATTGGAGACCGAAAGTACATCCTTAACGGGCTCAATAGTATAATTAAAAGAAAAATGGGGCGTAGGTGCATGAGTCTTCGGCTTTTCAAGACGTTCTATATGTTCAAGCTGATGAAGTCGCGATTTTGCCATATTTGAGGTAGAAGCGCGCACAATGTTACGGCGGACATAATCCTCCATTGATGCAATGGTGTTCTGCTGCTTTTCGTATTCACGAAGCTGAGCTTTGACCTGTTCGGCTTTGAGTATCTTATATTTAGAATAGTTTCCCTTAAAAACAGAAATTTTAGTATCCTCAAGCTCCCAGATTTTTTGAGTCAGCTTATCGAGAAAATATCGGTCGTGAGAAACCACAACAATAGCACCCTTATATTCGGCAAGATAATCCTCAAGCCATGAAATAGTGCGAAAATCGAGATGGTTGGTCGGCTCATCGAGAACGAGTATATCGGGAGCCTCCAAAAGAAGCTTTGCCAAAGCAAGGCGTGTTTTCTCGCCGCCCGAAAGATTGGAAACAATGTCGTTATCACGCCCCGTAAAGCCCATACCCGACATAACGGTGGCTATTTTAACATTAATATTATATCCGTCTGCCGCAATAAACTTGCTGTTTAAGCTTTCGTATTCCTCCGAAAGCGAGGGCAGAGCTCCTGCAACAGAAATCATTTCTTCCAAAAGCCGCATGCGCTTTTCGGTTTCTGCTAAATCGGAAAAAACATCGGTCAATTCCTGCAAAACGGTTTTATTGCCCGTAAGGCCGCTGTGTTGATGAAGATAACCTATCTTAACTCCATAGGTCAGAGTGATATCGCCGTTATCAGGCTCCAATTCTCCGCACATGACGTTTAAAAAGGTGGATTTGCCCATGCCGTTTGGTCCGATAAGACCGATTCTATCGCCTTTATAAAGAGTCAGATCGGCATTTTCAAAGATTACCCTTGTTCCAAAACTGCGCGATACGTTTTCCATTTTTAAAAGCACAGGATAGCGCCCTCCTTTCATATTTTCCTATTATAGCAAACTTTTCCGCTGACTTCAACAAAAATTAAAGCGACACTAACAATGCTAACGTTGTTAACATATTATCAACAAATGAAAGAAGATTTTTTGTTATTATTATATAGTCCCGTATTGTCGGGATAAAACGGAGAAAGAATCAAATTCCAAACGGAAGGGCGATTTATCAATGATAGAAGTAAAAAATCTTGTTAAACGGTACGGAAAAAATACTGCCGTTAATGACATCAGCTTCACCGTAAATGACGGTGAGATCTTAGGCTTTTTGGGTCCTAATGGTGCAGGAAAGACAACGACAATGAATATCCTGACGGGTTACCTTTCTTCAACCTCTGGTCAGGTTATCATTAACGGTCATGATATATTGGATGAGCCCAATGAAGCTAAGCGCCATATTGGCTATCTTCCCGAGCATCCTCCGCTTTATAAGGATATGACGGTTGAGGAATATCTCAACTTTATTTATGACTTAAAGAAGGTCAAGCTTAAAAGATACGACCATTTAAAGGAAATCTGTGAGCTTGTCAAGATAGATAATGTTTACGGACGAATGATCAAGCATCTTTCGAAAGGCTATCAGCAGAGAGTCGGCGTTGCACAGGCACTTATAGGAAATCCCGAGGTTTTAATTCTGGACGAGCCTACAGTCGGCCTTGACCCACGTCAGATAATCGAGATAAGAAACCTCATTAAGCAGCTTGGTAAAAATCATACCGTTATCTTCTCTACTCATATACTTTCCGAGGTTCAGGCGGTTTGCGAGAGAATACTCGTAATAAATAAAGGCGATATCGTTGCCGACGATACTCCCGATGAATTATCGGCACGTCTTTCAAATGAGACTAAGCGTTTAGTCAGAATTGCAGGTCCGCAGGATCAGATTTTGTCCGCGATACGCAAGATAGAAGGCGTTACGGACGTTACCCTGCAGGGTATAAAGGAGCGCGGCACTGCCGATTTTCTTGTTGAATCCAAAGAGGGCGTTGACATAAGAATACCGCTTTTCGAAGTGCTGAGAGAAAATGATTGGCCGCTTATGGGACTTAAATCAACCGAGCTTAATCTTGAAGATATCTTTATTAAGCTAACTGCCGATGAAAGCGAAAAGGCAGCAACCGAGAAAAAGGAAAAGGCGGAAAAAAGGAAACGTAGCGGCAGAAAATCAAATGAGAAGCTGTCCTTTGACGGCGAACTTTAATTAAGATTTATATGGAAGGAATGGTAACGTAATGGGTGCCGTTTATAAAAAAGAGATAAAGGCCTATTTCAGCACACCAATCGGATATATTTTTATGATGGTTGTAACGCTGCTTTCGGGTGTATTCTTTTTCACAACCAATATTTTGCAGGCAACTGCCGAGATGTCATCATTTTTCACTTATTTTCAGGAAATAATCATCTTCATTATTCCTATTCTTACCATGAGAATTTGGGCAGATGAAAAACGCAATAAGACCGACCAGTCATTGCTAACAGCGCCTGTAGGACTTTGGAAAATTGCTTTGGGTAAATTTTTTGCTGCACTTACAGTCTATCTTTCTTCAGCGGCAATTACGGTGGTTTACGGTTTGACCCTTGCTACCGTTTGTGACGATGTTGACGGACTTGTTTTGGTAGGTAATATCTTCGGTATGTTGCTTGTCGGAGCGGCAATGATAGCTATAGGTATGTTCATCTCCAACCTCACTGAGAGTCAGGTGGTAGCCGCAGTTGTTACCTTTGGTGTAGCGCTGCTTATCGTTATGATAGAAACTGTTGCGGCTTTAGCTCCCGAATGGCTTGCAAGCATTTTAGTTGAGGCTTCTCTCTTTACTAGATATCAGGATTTCGCAGTAGGAGTTTTAAGCTATGCTGATATACTCTTTTATCTGAGTGTTGCGTTTGTATTTATATTCTTAACGGTGCGAGCCTTAGAAAAGCGCCGTTGGTCATAAGCGGGAAGGGAGTGGCATAGCAATGAAAAAGATAAGTATCAATAAAAAATCTCTTAAATACGGTTCTCTTTCCACCGCCCTTACTGCAATTGTCATTGTGGCAGTAATACTTGTTAACCTTATTGCGGTTATGCTTGAAAAGGAATATCCCATTAATATCGATTTGACTAAGGAAAGCGTATTTACAATGGGAGAAAAAACCTCTGAATATCTTACTTCACTTGACGAAACGGTCAATATTTTCGTTATGATGGATGAATTCTATTTTGAAGTCTCCGATGATAAGGATTACAGACATGCATATTATCTCCTCCGTCAGTATTCCGAGGCATCTAACGGCAAGGTTACGCTTACCTACGATGAGGATTTAATGACCGACTCGGTATTTACGGGTAAATTCCCTGCAGCAACCTTCTCTTTCGGTGATGTTATAGTGGTTTATGAAAGTGAATATGCTGAGGCTACAGTAACTAACTATCGCAAATTCAGTCTTGACGATTGCTTTACTACAACCGAATATTCCGATTACTCATATGATATTTCAAAATTAGAGCAGACTGTTACCTCTTCCATAATGTATCTTAACTCAGACAATGCCAAAAAAATCGGTTTAGTTATGGGTCATGATGAAGCAGGTCTTTCGGATGAACTTAATTCACTGTTAAAGAGCAATATCTATACCGTTGAATCAATAGACCTTGCGACGGGTGAAGTGCCTGAGGATATTTCGGTACTTCTCATACTTGAACCCAAAACAGATTTTGAGGATATTGAAATCGAGAGAATTGACGCATTTCTTGAAAACGGTGAGCAGCTCGGCCGCGGAATAATGATGTATGTCGGTCAAAATACTCCCGATATGCCTAAGCTTGAGGCAGTGCTCAGTGAATGGGGACTTTCCATTGGTGACGGTATAGTTTATGATACTGCAGAGAATTCTTATTACGGCTACAATAACTATGATACTATTGCCGTGTATTACAATACCGAGGATAATGAGGTGTTCTCTGATTCGCTTATTGCGAGCGATATGCATATAACCGCACCAGACACACGCCCCATTATGATTGAGGATAAAACAAGTGTCGGCATTGTTACCACACAGGTAATCAATACTTATTCCACCGCGCAGCTTCGCCAGTCTAAAGCAGCAGAAAGAAGCGAAGATGATGCGCAGAGCGGTTATGCGGTTGCCGCAATGGCTACAAAGACAAGAATTCTTAACAATAAAGAGTGCTCCTCATCTATAATGCTTTGCGGTTCTGCAGGTATGCTTGAAGCATCTCTTTTGACAAGTGCATCCTTCTCTAATGACAGCGGATTTGTTGAAATGCTCAACTATTGTGCCAGCAGAGATATTGGCGTTATAGTCAGTCCCAAGGATATAACTACCGCAACCTTAGATCTTGAAACAAGTGAGCAGTATTGGATGGCAGTAATATTTATCGCAATTATTCCTGCTGCTATAGCCTTGATAGGTGTCATTGTAACCCTTAAAAGGAGGCGCTTATAATGAGCGAGGAAAAGGCAAAGAAAAAGCTCACTCGCCGCACAAAAAATATGATTGCGGCACTGACGGCATTTGCACTTATAGTCGCGATTTTTGTGCCTGTTTATATGAATTTAGGCGATAATTTGGGTAACGAAGATGAAACTGCTTCGGAAATCTCCTCTGAAACCACTTCTACCGAAAAGGTTACAGTTGATATTTATACCGAAAAAGTCAGCGACTTTGTTTCGGCTACGATTAATGCTGTTGACAGTGGCACGTATACCTTACAAAAGACCTCTGACGGATATGAAATTCCTGAGCTTGATGGTGTTGGTGTTTATCCGGCTATGCTTGAGACCTTCGCCGAGAATATGTCTGACTTTAAGGGTTATCAGCTTGTGGCAGAGAATGTTACAGACTATTCCGTTTACGGACTTGATCAACCTACCGCTACTGGCACCTTTAATTTTACCGACACAACCCATACGATTTCTGTAGGTGACGAAACCGGTGATGGCTACTTTTACGTAACTGCTGACAATTCAGGCAAGGTCTATAAAGCTACCACGGGTATAAGAATGTACTTTGTTTACGGTGCTATGAACTTTGTAAACCTCTCTATATTTTCCTGCGCTGAAGATTACCGCACAAATATAGACAAGCTGAGAATAGTTAATCCTACCGATACTCTCTTTATGGAAAAATTAGAAGAGTCTGACGGTACCGCGGCTTCTTACACATCTACCTATATTCTGCGTGAGCCATTCTATGCGTCTACCGATGCGGAGCTTTTAGATACCGGATTTGAACAGCTTATTTCTGTAGCTGCGGTCAATGCATACAGCTTTGTAACTGACGAAAAACTGACCGAATGCGGTCTTGATGCACCCACTCGTCGGCTTTCGTTTGAATATGATACAGTAGATGATGATGGTAATGTTACAGACACCGATAAATATTCCTTTGTATTCGGTAATCTTAACAGCGACGGCGATTGCTATTACGGCATGCAAGAGAATGGCAAGATAATATATGAATTTCCGCTGTCAAACATGGAATATCTTGAGTGGACAACACAGGAAGTAAGCAGTTCAATTCTTTTGACTCCCATGCTTTCGTGGCTTGAAACCTTGACCGTGACCACTCCTGAGGCAACATATGTATTTGAAATTACATCAGACGGCACCGAAACGACGGCAGTCAGCTGCAATCATAAGGAATTGGATCTGGATAACTTCAAGAAGTATTATAATGTTTTGGTAGGTACAAGCAGATATGAATTAACAGAGCCTGCCGAAGGTGAAGTGTTAGCAGAACCCACTATTAAGGTTGTCTTTGATTTTAATGATGAAAAGAGTAACAGAGTGGATACAATATCCTATATTAAGCAGAATGACCGAAAATATTATGCTGAGGTCAACGGTGAGATTTATTGTAATATACTTAAAACCCGTATAGATAAGCTTATTCAGGATACCCAAAAGGTTTTAAACGGCGAAGAAATTACAAGCTTTATATATTAAAATCTTGACAAACAGAAAATTAGTGCTATAATACACTCATAAATGCATTGATGGAGAAAGTAGCAGTAAAAGAAATTTTCAGAGAGCTGACGGTCGGTGAAAAGTCGGTAAAAAGTATTTTTCTGCAAAAACCACTCCTGAGCTGACGGCGAAACAAGCTGCTCCGTATTCCTGCGTTAAAGGGTTTTAAGTTAAATACGGGGTGGAACCGTGCAGTAAAATTTGACCGCACCCCCGAGCGTTAAATTGCTCGGGGATGCGGATTTTGTTTTTTTAGAAAGGAAGATAATAGTGGTAAAAGTAACACTTAAAGACGGAAGTATTCGTGAGTATGATGCAGGCACTACCGTTGCAGAGGTTGCGAAGAGTCTTGGCATGGGTCTTTATAAAGCCTCCTGTGCAGGCAAAATAAACGGAGAAAGTGTTGATCTCAGAACTCCCATCACAAGTGATTGCGAGGTAGGCATTGATACCTTTGATTCAGCCGAAGGTAAGGCGGCATTCCGTCATACAGCATCTCATATTATGGCTCAGGCAGTAAAAAGACTTTATCCTGAGGTCAAGCTTGCGATAGGTCCGTCTATTGATAACGGCTTCTATTATGATTTTGACAGTGATTTTTCAATTACTACAGATATTCTCGAAAAAATCGAAGCTGAAATGAAAAAGATAGTCAAGGAAGATATCCCCCTTGAACGTTTTACTCTTCCTCGCGAAGAGGCTTTGAAATTGGTGGATGAAATGGGTGAACCCTATAAGCGTGAGCTTATCGAGGATTTGCCCCAGGACGCCGAGCTTTCCTTCTACCGTCAGGGTGACTTCACAGACCTATGTGCAGGACCGCACCTTATGTCTACGGGTACGGTGAAGGCGTTCAAGCTCCTTTCGTGCACAGGTGCGTATTGGAGAGGAAATGAGAAAAATAAGATGCTTCAGCGTGTTTACGGTACTGCATTTCCCAAGGCGAGCGAGCTTGAAGAGCATTTAAAGCAGCTTGAAGAAGCAAAAATGCGTGACCATAATAAATTGGGCAGAGAGCTTGAGCTTTTCACCACTGCAGATATTATCGGTCAGGGCTTGCCGATAATGCTGCCAAAGGGTGCAAAGATACTGCAAATCCTTCAGCGCTTC
>CAYRPK010000065.1:0-7373 GCA_964426175.1 uncultured Eubacteriales bacterium
TCACCGTTTACATCGCCCTTAATTATGACGGTGTATTCTTTGTCTTCATAAACTGTGGTATATCCCGTTCCTATTATATCTGTACTGTTACAAACGTTGCCGTCTTTATCCTTAAAGCTTGTATCAGGATATTGACTTGCCAAGGTTTCGGGAAGAATTCCCGTGGCAATTCCTTTTTCTTCATTATAAATAATTTCAGAATTACTTTCTTTGGCATTATAAATCTCAAATTCATAAAGCTTAGGGAAATATTTGCTATTAGAGCCACCTACAATATAGCATCTGTAATGTGATGCAGTAACCGCATTAAAGGTAATAATATCCTGTGTTACTCCATCAGCATCCGTACCGTAACGGTAAGCTGGATTAGGCACCTCTTGCCAATCGGTTCCGTTGTTTGAATATTGGATAATATATCCCGAACGGGATGCTGTTGAACGGGTACTGCTTTCCCAGTAAAGTGCAACAGTATTCGCAGGCTGTGATGAATTTAATTCTATTCCTACAAAAATAGGATACGTTGGCGAATTTCCGTTATATTGCCAAGATGTTGTAAGGTCACCGTCATTAAGATATTCAGCGGCAGTACCGGGATACATTTCTTTATCGCTATCAACAACCTGTCCCATTAGCGCTATGTTTTCACCATCAATATTGACAATTCCGTTTATGTCACCCTCAAAAACACCTGCAGGTGTTCCTAAACTGCCATTAACAACTGCCTCTGCAGTATTAAACACTCCGAATTCGTGAATTCTCGGAGCCGATGACGATACTGTAGAATTAATAACAATTCTGACTGCCTTAGCATTAACAGCATCAAAGTTCACAGTATCAACCACAGCACCACCGCGTATGGGACTGAAAACATATTTAGGATTGCTTACCTCTTGCCAATTGTCGCCGTCTGTGGAATATTCAACGATATAGCCTGATTTGGAGGCGGTTGCTCTATCGCTCTTATTCCAATAAACATAGACTTTATCTGCTGTTTTTTTGCTTTCCCATTCAACGCCGAGATAGCTTCCCGATGACGGTTTTGATGCATATTGCCAAGATGTTGCAAGATCGCCGTCGGCTGATGAAAGCGGCGAAGCTGTGATGCTTGAATAATTACCGCTTCCGTCGTCAAAAAGAGTTCCCTCATAAGCATAGTTGGGAGCACATTTTGCATTGTTTGTTAATTCAGGAGCATCTTCATTCCGCTGATTAAACATCCAATCATAAAAATACTTTTCTTCGTACGAATGGTCCCAGCAATAATGATCAACATCCGAATATTCGGTATAAATGTACGTTGCATCCTTGATATCGTCCCAAACCTCAGTAGATTTATTGCCCGAGGATTCAACATATTTCAGTACCTTAAGGCTTGAATCCGTTTCCGCGAGCTTTGCCATCGCATTATACATATTCCTTGAACCATCAAGGTTAATAGTTGGGTCAACTGCGCCGTGAAAATTCCATATTGGAAGATTCTTAAGATTTTCAGCCTGAGATGAAGAAGTACCTCCGCAGTTAGGTGCCGCCGCAGCAAAAAGATCGCTGTGGTGCATTATAACCTCCCATGTGCCAAAGCCGCCCATTGAAATTCCCGTAATATACCGACGGGTATTATCAACATTATACTCGTCCTCAATTTTGCCCATAAGCTGAACAAGAAGCTTTGAATAAATATTTTCCGAAGTACTGTTGAAATTATAATCAGTATTATTCCAAACTCCGTTAGTGTTAATATCCGCCCAGGTTGTTTCCAACGGACATTGCGGAGCCAAAATAATACAAGGATATTTGCTCATTCTTTCCTCAGTGAAATAATGAGTCATAAGCGTTGCTACTGTAAGCTGAGACCCTGTATTATTGCCTCGTTCTCCGTAACCGTGAAGAAAAACAAGCAGAGGATATGATACCTCGGGATTATAATCCTGCGGAACATAAAGCTCATATCCCATACTTCCGTTAATTTCATCAGTATCCGAAAAAACTCCGGAAGTAAAAAGTGATGTGTAATTCGGAATAGCCGCTGATACATTCATAGAAAACACCACCGTATAAAGCATTGATGCCACTATCAGCATTGATATTATTTTTGTAAAAAGTTTCATTATCTAACACTCCATTATATTTTATCAACAACTGCAGGAGTCAAACCCTATATTCGGTCTGATTTCCAGGCAATTATTCAAACAAATTAATTCTCTCCAGAAAATGTGCGCGTATCTGCATAAAATCGGTCGAATTAATACTACCGTCTGCATCTACATCTGCTGCACGTGATGCCGCATCGGATAATTCAAAGAGGCCAATGAATGTACGCCTGACCTGCGTGAAGTCGCTTGAATTGATAGTACCATCACCGTTAACATCACCTTTGATAATAACAGTATATTCCTCACCGTTGGCAGTTACGGTAAAACCTGTACCTATTATATCGGTGCTGTCTGCAATATTGCCTTTTGCATCTTTAATGAGAAGTTCAATATAGTTACCCACCTCAGTCTGAGGAGGAATTCCGGTCACAATTCCCTTATCGGCATCAAGTTCAATGCCGTAATCCTCTTCATCTTGACCTCCGTATGTACTTTCATTAGTACCCATAGAGCCATTTTTAACAGCTTCTGCGGTATTATAAATGGCTATTTCAAATATCTTCGGAGCAATGGAGCCAACGGAATATCTAATTAAAATACGCATCGCCTTTGCTTCAATTGCATCAAAGGTAACAACATCGCTGATGACTCCACCTTTAAGTGTACTGTATTTATAGGTTGCTCCTGTAACATCTTCCCAAGCTTTTCCGTCAGGTGAATACTGGATCACATATCCCTCATCAGAAGCAGTAGCGCGGGTGGCTTTATTCCAATAAACGATAAACTTATCTACTGTGTTGGCTTTATCCCATTTGATCCCAAGATAGGTTTCACCCTTAGCTTTTTGGCTGTAATACCACGCAGTATCCATATTATCATCGGTCGCAGCAAGCGGTGTTGTATTTTCATTTGCGTGAGTCAAGCTACCATCATCAAAAAGTTTTCCTTTGTAAGCATAGTTTGTTGCGCATTTTGCGTTATTAAGCAGTGTAGGAGCCGCTTCATTTGTCTTTGAAAACATCCAATCATAGAAATACTCTTCTTCGTATGAATATAGCGAGCAATTATGCCCAACACCTGTATATTCGGTGAAAATATAGGTTGCTTGGGAAATATCGTCCCACGATTCGGTATTAATATCGGTTGTATTTTCAACATATTTAAGGGGCTTGACACTGCTGTCTGTTTGCGAGAGCGCTACCATATTTTCATACATCCGTCGATCGCCGTCGATAGGAACTGTATTGTCCTGATCTCCATGGAACGACCAAATAGGTAACTCAGTTAAGTTTGCCGCCTGATCAGGATCCATACCTCCGCAATTGGGTGCCGCCGCCGCAAAATATTCGCTGTACTTCATAATAGTCGCCCATGTGCCGTAGCCGCCCATTGAAACACCCGTAATGTAACGACGCGTAGAATCAACGTTGTATTCTTCTTCGATCTTACCCAAAAGATTCATCACAAGCTCAATATAAGCGGAATCCTCATAATCGCCAAAGGTGTAAGCACAATTCGTCCACGTGTCACCCGCCGTGGCGGTTGCCCAAGTAGATCGATACGGGCACTGCGGTGCAAGTATAATACAAGGATACTTTTCCATTCTTTCTTCTGTGAAGTAATGCGAATTAAACTTGGTTGTATGAAGCTCAGAAGCATCGCTTGAACCTCTTTCTGCTGCACCGTGAAGAAACAGAATGATAGGATATGAAATATTTGGATCATAATCCTCAGGAACATAAAGCTGATAGTGAATACTGGCGTTTATATCTGTACTGTCTGAAAAGACGCCGCCTACAAACAGCGATCTGTAATTGATCGCCGCAGAGACCTGTATAGAAAGTGCAGCAGTTATAACCACCAAAAATGCAACCAATGCAGAAATCATTCTTAAGACATGTTTCATATCGTTCACCCCCTAATTTTCTTGATCTGTTTCGATTTTTCGCTTTGCAAACTCGAATCCGTTGCAATGCTTTTTTTGTTAAAACAGCTTTATTTTTCTTGGCTGAATAACCAAGGAAAGAAATCGGGCTCAGAATATGCATTGTCCCAAGAATTATGTTCACAGCCTTCATATTCAGTATAACGGATATTACCGCCGACTGCCTTCAACGCCTTTACCATAACTCTCGTTCCCTCGGTTGGAACTACCCAATCACTGCCGCCGTGGTATGTATTGATAGGAATATTCTTGACAAGTTCAGCTTTACTGCTGTCTGCACCGCCGCAAATAGGAGCTGCCGCTGCAAACAAATCGGGATGAGTCATGATAATATTCCAAGTACCATAGCCGCCCATTGAAACACCCGTGACATAAATGCGGCTTTCATCGATAAAATCTTCCTTAGAAAGCTCCTCTATTAATTTTACTGTCAGCTTTATATACGGAGTTTCTCCTACTTCATCGAGGCTGTAATCACCCTTATCCCAAGGTGTGTCAACCCACTGCTTTTCATCAGGGCACTGAGGCGCAATAACCGCCGCCTTAAAATTATTTACTATTTCATCTTTAAAATAATGTGGCATAACCGAAGAATTGGTAAGCTGCTTCGTATTATCGTCACCGCGTTCACCTGCACCGTGAAGGAAAATAAGAAGCGGAAGCTTTTCTCCCTCAGCATGATCGGGAATATATTTGCGATAATTAAACGTTATATCACCCTCGGTTATTTTGCAATTTTCAAACAAGTGCAAGTATTCCATTGTCACATTACTTCCTTTAAATATATATTTTCAAGAGTTTTTGCAGATTTAAGTATTCCCATTAAAAGCGAAAATGTATCCTTTGTACTTTCAAGCGTTACGGGAAAAGTCTCGCCGTTTTCATAAAAATCCTTTATCAGAGATAAATGCCCCTGACCGTAACATGCTTTACCGAAGTTTTCGTGTTCAATACCGATTTTTTCGACCCTGCCGTCATTATAGATTATAGTCGACTGTTTATCAAGCAGTTTAATTACTGCATTTTCACAGACAATTTCGATAAACACGGGAGAATCAGTACAATATGCTGTAGAAGCATAAAAAAGTCCGTTAAATCCGTCCTCAAATGTAATGAAAGCTTCGGCAGTATCTTCAACCTCAATTATGCCGTTTAAATGATGCTCAGCAATGCGCGCATCCACACTTTGGGGTTTTCCGCACAAATGGCATATCAAATCAAGGGTATGTATGGCCTGATTAATCAAAACGCCAGCGCCCTCGGTTGCAATTTTACCTCGCCAACCGCTGTCAAGGTAATAGCCTTTACCCCTGTTCCACGTAAGAAACGCTCTCACGCCGAGAATTTTCCCCACTTCTCCGGATTTTAAAGCCTTAAGTGCCGTTACTACTTCTGTATTGTATCTGTTCTGAAAGCAAATTCCAAGCTTGGCGCGGGAATTTTCCTCTGCTTTTGCAAGGTTTTCAAATTGCTCCACTGTTATTGCAGGCGGCTTTTCCATAATCACCTTTATATTTTTACTCAAGGCATATTCAGCCATCGGAACGTGCAGATAATGAGGAGTGCATATATGTAAAGTGGTTATGCTTTCCAGCTCTATCATTTCTTCAAAAGAAGAATATACTCTTGCTCCGGTGTGCTTAGCTAAGTTTTCGCTTCTTTCGGGGATAATATCCGCTACTGCAGCAATGCTTATGCCAAGCTTAGACAACACCTCTGCATGAACATTACCTATACCGCCGCAACCTACTATTGCCGATGCCATACACACCCCCCCTTTTTATATACCGTAAGAGCCTGTCGTGTCAAAAACAACGGCTTCAACATCTTTTTTCTTGGAGGTTGCAATGCGCTTTTCAAGCTCAGATAAGAATAAATCCTCGTCAAAGGGTATCTCTACCGCCTTATTGAGCCAGCTCGAAAGATGCATAGCATTTGAAAGCGTAAGTCCATTAATACCTTCATAACCTTGCGCGACAAGAGGTTCACCTTTTAAAATTGCGCTCGCAAAGGCTTTTAAAACGCCGTTATGCTGAGGACTCTGTCCGTCGGTTTCGATATCCTCCCAATGTCCCTCGGGTTTACCAAATCCGTTTTTGCAGGTATAACGCCATTCCTTTTCACTCGTATCAAGTCTGAAAAGACGCAGTTTTCCCTCTTCGCAAACCAGCTTACCTCGATCAAGGGTAATTTCAAAACGATTGGTGCCGGGAGCGTCTGCCGTAGTAGTTACAAAAACACCCGTTGCTCCATTTGGATATTCAACATATGCTGTAACATCATCTTCGACCTCGATATCATGCCACTTTCCGTTATGTGTAAACGCCTGTACCTTTACAGGCATTCCGCATATCCATTGCCATAAATCCAGATTATGGGGACACTGATTAAGCAGCACTCCACCGCCTTCACCTGCCCAAGTCGCGCGCCATGAGCCTGAATCATAGTAGCTTTGTGTTCTGTACCAATCGGTAATTATCCAATTAGTGCGCTTTATCTCTCCTAATTCACCGCTCGAAACAAGCTCTTTCATTTTTCTGTAAAGATGGTCGGTACGCTGATTAAACATCATACCGAAAACCTTACCGCTTTTTTTCGCAGCTTCATTCATTTCACGTACCGCCTTGGTATAAACTCCGGCAGGCTTTTCGCACATTACGTGAAGCCCTTTTTCAAAGGCTTTTATCGCATAAACAGGATGAAAATAATGTGGTACTGCAATTATTACCGCATCAATTTTTCCCTTTTCAAGCATTTCTTCTGCTGTTTCAAAAATCTCGGCATCGGCAAATTCATTTTTCGCCCATTCACGACGTGCAGGAGAAGTATCCGCAATCGCCGTGATACACATTCCCTCAATTTTACCATCGCGAAGAGAAAGTGCATGCTGAGTTCCCATATTACCGATTCCTATAACACCCATTCTGACCGTTTCCATAATACAAGTCAACCTTCCAAATAATATTTTTGCATATATTGACTTAATTTTAACATATTTACTATTAAAAAGCAACGCTTTTTATTGCTTTTTATATAAAACGAGCTGATATCGGTATGATAAAAAACAAATCAAAAATAAGAAAAAAACACTTGCGTTTTTATTCTTTCGTGGTATAATGGTAGTGTTAATTTTGCCGGAATGATGGAATTGGCAGACGTGCCGGACTCAAAATCCGGTGGTAGTGATACCGTGCGGGTTCGACCCCCGCTTCCGGCACCAGAAAAAGACCTTGTTTTTCGACAAGGTCTTTTTCACCTAATTCTACCATTGCAGCTAGGTGGAATATTGCTTCGCAATATGAAATACGCCTACGGCGTGTGAAATCGCTGTGGTGGTG
>CAYRPK010000066.1:0-7372 GCA_964426175.1 uncultured Eubacteriales bacterium
TGCGGTAGGCTCGTTGATGATGCGCTTTACATCAAGACCTGCTATTTTACCTGCATCCTTGGTTGCCTGGCGCTGGCTGTCTGAAAAATATGCAGGAACAGTAATTACTGCTTCAGTTACCTTTTCGCCGAGATATGCTTCCGCATCAGCTTTTAGCTTGGAAAGTACCATTGCGGAGATCTGCTGAGGAGTATATGCGCTTCCGTCAATATTTACCTTATAGTCCGAACCCATCTCGCGCTTGATGGAGATAACGGTTCTATCCGGATTGGTAACAGCCTGACGCTTTGCTACTTGACCGACCATACGTTCGCCGTTCTTTGCAAAAGCTACGACAGAGGGAGTAGTGCGTGCGCCTTCTGCGCTTGCAATAACTACAGGCTCGCCGCCTTCCATAACTGCTACACAAGAGTTTGTTGTTCCTAAGTCAATACCAATAATTTTTCCCATAATAAATTCCTCCTAAATAATTTTTAGTTTGCAACTTTTACAATAGAATATCTCAAAATTCGGTCGCCTAATTTATAGCCTTTACCGAATACTTCGACTATTTCGCCTTCTCCCTTTTCCTCGTCCTCGCAATGCATAACTGCATTATGAAGATTAGGGTCAAAAGGAATGGTTGTGTCAATTTCCTCAACGCCGAGAGAGGAAAGGGTTTCATTAAATTGCTTCGCTATCATACAAAGTCCTTGATAAACCACATCGTCGTCATCGTGCTGAGCGGCAAGTGCTCTGTCGATATTATCAAGCACTGCCAAAAATTTCTCCGCCGTATCCGCTACTGCATCGCCGCGTTTTTTAAGCATTTCTTCCGAAGTGCGACGGCGGTAATTGTCGTATTCCGCCGAAACACGAAGAAGCATATCCTTGGATTTTTCCAATTCCTGATTTTTTTGCTCAAGCTCGACTTTTAGGGCTTCGATTTCGGCGGATTTACTCTTGCCTGTCGGTTTCTTTTGTTTTTCGCTTTTGACCTCATTAGTTTCTGCCGTTTGTGTATCCTTTATGTTCTCAGACATTCAATTATTACATCCTTTCTGCATGTCATCCGGAAAAATATCCGCCGATAAGATTTTCAAGAGCCTTTGCTACTGCACTTACCTTTGGTATAAGCCTTGCATAATCTGCATTTGGCGGCACTATCAAGCCTACCGCACCCGTTCCGAATTGTCTGCCTTTATAATCGGAAAGTATAAGGCTGACATTCTTAAACTCAGGTATTCCCGTATCGCTACCCAGCACTACTCTTGTTCCGCCGCCCGAAAGCTTGAAAATCTCTGTCAGTGCACCTTGGTTCTGCAGATATTTAATGAGTTCAAGAGAGGCATCTATATTTGAAGCATCAAGCAAATGCCGCTCGCCGAAAATATTAACCTCTGCTTGCCTTGCTTCACTTATCAGTTCTGCTACCGCATCCAAAATGGGGGCAAATAAATTTGCAAGGTTACCCTGCGCCTGAGAAATGACGGAATAATCAAATTTGGTTATATCGCTTAAGTACCGTCCGTCAAGATATGAATTGATAAGCTTTAAAAAAGAATAAATATTTCCTGATGAAACATCGGCAGGTAAGCTTGCCATGCGGCTTTTAATAAGTCCGCTCGAAGTCATGACCGCAACTACAACTCCTCTGGGCGTCATAGGGAATATCTCAATTCTGCGCAGATAGGTATCTTTCATAGGTGCCGAAGCAATGCTTGTATGTCCTGTTATGTTGCACAGTGCCTGACCTGTTTTATATACGATTTCCTCAACACTGCCGCCTTTGATTGAAAGCGCGGAATTTATCTGCAGCTTTTCAAAATCAGTCAGCACCTGTTCCTGCATGAGGTTATCAATATAAAAGCGGTAACCCGAAAGGGTGGGTACTCTGCCGGCGGAGGTGTGGGGCTGCTCGATATAACCCATACTATCCAAAGCACCAAGCTCGCTGCGTATAGTAGCCGAGGAAAAAGCGTTATCTATCATAGCGGCAAGAGTTTTTGAGCCAATCGCCTCGGCACTGCGTATATAATGCTCAATAACAAGAGTAAGCAACAGCTTCTGACGTGGAGTCAGACTTTCGTGATACTCTAAATCCGACATGCCGTTAACACTTCCTTTCCAGAACCAAAACAGCTGTGCTTTATTAGCACTTTAGGCCCTCGACTGCCGATTTTTATTTTTGGCACTCTTCGACTTCGAGTGCCAACATCTATAATCTACCATTATTTTTGACGTTTGTCAAGGGTTTTAATAAAAAAATATCAATTTTGTGCTTTTATGTTGATTTTTTCGTAAAAAAATACGTCGGGCATTGCCCGACGTATCGTCTATGAGATTAAATTACTTGTTCATATGAGCCTTAAGCTCTGCAAGAATATCATCCATCTTGCAACGTGCAAGAGCAGTAACCTTGTCTGCACCGCCGTAAACAAGATAAAGATAACCGTCATGCTCGTAACCGCCGCAGGGGAATACTACGTTATCAACGTCGCCGTGGATTTCATATTCCTCAGTAGGTTCAAGAATGGGGTAAGGAAGACGTGCAAGAACCTTGTAAGGATCGTTGATGTCGAGAAGAGCCGCACCGCCGCGATAGCAGAAAGGATTGCGGTCATGACCTACACCGTGATAGATGAAGAGCCAACCGAGCTCAGTCTTGATGGGAGGAACAGAACCGCCGAGCTTGCCCTCTTCCCACTTCTGCTCGCCCGTGAGAGCAACAGAACCATTTGCTTCGGGCTCATAGCTATTCCAGAAATCTTCATCAAAGAGATCTTCGATGTCATCAAAGTAGTCGATCTGGATGTTGGGTTCAAAACGATGGACATATGCAATCTTGCCGTTGATTCTCTCAGGGAAGAAGAAAGCGTCCTTATCAAACTTCTTAGCGGGAACGATACCAATCTTCTTGATCTCGGTGAAATCGTCATTAGCGGTAGCAAAAGCAACACGTGCCTGCTTGCCGTCCCATGCGGTATAAGTGATGTAGTTTACACCGTCAAGACGGAAAATTCTGGGATCTTCAAGTCCCATCTTTTCCCACTGATGGCTGCGCTCGAAAACGGGCTTATCGTCATCGCGGATAAGCTTGCCGTCGGGAGTAATCTGAGCGTAGGCAATGTAGTTCTGAAGATATTTGGGGCCATAGCCACCGGTCTGCTCGGGAATTTCTGCCCAACGGTAAAGAAGATGGACGGTGTCGCCGAGTTTAAGAGCTCCTGTGTTAAACTTTGCATGAAGGTTGTCCACAGGATTGAGAATGATGCCGAGTTTCTCAAAGTTAAGCATGGTAAAATCTCCTTTTACAAGAAATATATTCAATTGATTTTACCATACTACTTACCTAAAATGCAACACATTTATTTAAAATTCACATTTTTTCTATAAGTACAATAGAATAGTCAAAGCCGTAGCCTACCCCATCATATTCTATTTCCAGCTGCCTGCATCTTACTTCGACACTGTCTGAATAAGGCAAAGTAAGCTCGACCGCATCGGTTGTCTCCGTTAAAGCATTAAGGTTCTTAAAGAAATCGGATTGGGGTGTTTCAAGGGAATGTCCCTTTAAAGTATATTCACGCGGTAATATTGTGCGCGTAACATTGCCTGCCTCATCTGTCTCCTCTTTAAAGTCGGGACGCAATATACTTATACTGTGGGGCAACATGTGAAATTTTAATTCTCCGATAGACGCCGTACCTTTTACACCGGAATTACCGTTGCTTTTTTCTCTTAAATTTTCAAGGTTAAAAACAATATTCGAACGAATTGCATATGCTGTACTGTCAAATTTGGTTTCGCCACAATTGATGCTTGAAACATAATAATCATAGATAGTCGTGCCTGAAAATGCAGTTATAATCTCATCAGTAGCGGTGCCTATGGCATTATCTCCCATTCCGCAAGGGAAAAGCAGTCGCACTTCAAGCTGTACCGTCATGCGAAAGCTTACACGCGAAACAGGTGTGGTGCTGACCGACTTAATGCCCACTGATGCCATTTTTCTGAGTACCGGACGGGGCATTACGGGGCTAGTGTATTCCTCTACTATTACCGCATCGGAAAGCGAATCGAGCTTTGCGAGCTGTTGACAGAAATACTGTAGATTTTCATTGCTCATAAAATTTCTCCTTTCAAAATATTTGTAAAAATGCCGCATACCTCGCAGATATGCGGCATTTTTCGGTTATTTGCCGCGCGAATAGAAATTCAATACGGCGTAGATGTATATAGGCTTACTGTCAAAAAAAACCGTTTCGCTGTGAGATACGGTCACAAGGGTATCCATAACCGAAATCAATGTTCCTCTTGGCGCGATGTCCTCAAGAATAACATCGGGAGGACCGATATATCTGTATGCGGTACGATTTATCATACCCTCAGCAACAGAGCTTTCCTCTACATACAGCTTATTTTTATATCTAAGCGGTTCTACAAAGGCGCGCCAGGAAAAGCTGTCATCTGCAAGAGAAAGAGTCGTTCCGTGCTTTTCGATAAGTCTTGCAACAGTATTTTGCATTCCTTCTCTCAACTCCTCATTCCAACAAAGGCAAAGCCCTCGTCAGTTAATATGTGGGCAATAGCGGCAAATGCATCACATCTCAGTTTTTCCGCGGCGGCGATTTTTGTTTCGTTTCCGTATTTTACCGAGATATCGCCCACAGAAAAATCACCTTCGCTTTTAAGCATCATTGCTGCAGTTGCACTGCAATTCACCTGCGCTGCCGCCGCATTTATAATACCGTCGGCAAAATCCTCGGCATTAATGCCATCTCTTAATCTTGCCATTATGCGTGCAAGCTCGTAAGTACAGCTTGAAAGATACGGTGCGGCGGTGTCCTTAGACAGTCCTGAAATAAGCATAAGCCTGTCAAGTACGGTAAAGCCGTTTATAATAACCGTACTCATGATTAAATGCTCATTACACAGGCAGCCTCGGGAATAATCTTTGCAAAGCCTGCGATAGATGTAACTGCGGTACGCTCAAGCTGACGGTCGATAAGCTTATCGCTGTCAAGCATGATATCGCCTGTACGTACAAACTCAAGCGCATATCGCTTATCAAGACCGATAACCATATTATCAGGTACCGCAGAAGAGCGGATAAGCTTTGCACCGAGAGGTGTGGTCAACTTACCTGTTGCCTGAAAATTAAGTCCAGTTGAAGGGTCTTTAAATTCTGAAAGCTGAAGAATTTTCTGCATTGTTGAATTAGAAACAAGCATGACATTCATCTCATATGGGTCAAACTGTGACCAAAGATTTACAAGGTCATCATAGCTGAGTACATCTGCAGTGGCAGTAGAAATCTGAGGCGCAGGATTATCGTTTCCGTCGCCGTTGATAATAACATTAACAGCATCCTTCATGTGAGAAGCCGTAATTGCTGCACCTATCTGACGAAGTGCAACGGTAAAGATGTCAAGGCGCTGAAAGCGGATAGCCTCGTAAGAAGCAACGAGAAGTCTGCCGCGCTTATATAGCTTGATAAGGGTTTCCTTAGTCTTAATGACTGTTTCGGGAATCTGTGCACCCTCACCCACAGGGGAAGGCTCTATGCCCTCGCCCGAAACAGAGGTAATGCTTCTGTAATCCAAACCGTCAATAGTGGTGGTTGCGGCTACGATATCAGGAATGATATTAGACTCCTCCATACCTACCCTGATTGCGCGGGCTACATATTCGGGGAAAAGGGCTGCCGATTCAGAAGTGCGGAAGAATTTGTCAACAACATCACTGTCGGGACCGGATACGCGTATATCAAAACGTTTAAGCTGACGCTGAAATGCATCAAGTGACTGAAGTGCGCTGTCATCGGTATAACCGGAGGTGGGATCTAAATCCTCGAGGATTTTGGAAAAGCTCTTTTTCGCAAGCTTATACATATTTCTGTTTGGAGTAATATTTTCATAGTTAGACATAATTAAACTTCCTTTCCTTATATTAATGAATTACAAATTCTGCAGTAGATGTAGCAGTATCCACTGCAACAACAATAGCACTTCTTCCAAGTCCGGCACTTACGGTTTTAACCTTTCCTTCGCCGTCTGCGGCAAAGAACTTAACGCCTACCTTAGGTGCAGTACCCGAATATTCTCTTTTTATATATCCTTTCATCTGTACGGTAGCAATTCCTTCACGCACTCCAAGACAGATGCCTGTAAATTGGTCTCCGTTCTGAGCTACGTCTACTGTGTAATTATCGGTAAGAGTGACAATGTCACCTTCCTTTACATCATCTGTTGCATAAAAAGTAGTTACGATATTACTGGTTCCGTTTAAATTGATTTTCATAAAAACAATCCTTTCAATTATTATATTTTATATTTTGTATCTGCAATCCTCAGCTTCTGCGGATTGCCTTTGTGATATAATCTGAGGAGACGCTGTTTTAATACAGGCTCTTTCAAGCTCTTTCTTAAGCTCTTTCAGCTCCTCATATTCCATTTTTTGAACAATGACAGTCATAGATTTATTTGACACATGACTGTTTGCAATACACGCAAGACGGATGACCTCTTTTTCAAGCTCCTCCTTATAAGCCTGCTTTTCTAATGTCAGTCGGGTTATCTCTTCAGATAAAATTTTTGCCTCTTCTATCGAAATCGTGATGCCTTCTGTCTGCGCATCTGCATCAAGGCTTTTATCTATAACGGATTTAATAACCTCGCTTGCAGGTTTGAATTGCTTCATTACTCCTGCCTCTCTTTGTGCAGGAACTGCAACAAAGGACCATTCGTAAGCATCCGTAATTCCGTCAAGCACCGTATAGCAAAGCTTGCCTTCGTAGGTCTCACCTTTTCTGTGTCCGCAAACTCTTGCATCCTTGCCGCAAATTGAACAGATACGGTGTTTAGCGGCACAGCCTATACTGGTTTCCTTATGAATACCTGCTTCGATAGACGCTATAAAATCCTCTGTCGCTGCAGTGCGGGGCATATATGCAAAGCCTGCAAGATAGGTATACTTCTCGCCTGCCGTAGTTTTACGGTCTTCGGTAATAAGCTTGCAATCATATATGCGCGCCACCTGATTATCCGCCTTAGGATTATGGTCAAGAATACCCGTTCTGCCTTTCATCAAGGCTTCAAGACTTTTGAGTGCATCAGCAGAAAAGGCTTCAAAATCGCGGTCGACCTCATTGTCGCACAGCTTTACACCAAAGATATAAATACTGTCCTTATCGGGCTTTGACTTTGTATACTGAGATATAAGCGTCAGTGCTTTTTCGTCAGGTTCTCCCGAAGAAATCTCTATCTCAGCATTTTTTATTATGTTTTCCATCGTTTTCAACTCCTTTCCGTTGCCTCGGCGCGAGCTCTGTAGTATGCTGCCTCGGCTTCGCTTAATTCATCTCTCAAATTAATAGGCTCCCATTCTACAA
>CAYRPK010000067.1:0-7321 GCA_964426175.1 uncultured Eubacteriales bacterium
TGT
Organism: uncultured Eubacteriales bacterium; assembly: GCA_964426175.1. Taxonomy (GTDB): domain Bacteria; phylum Bacillota; class Clostridia; order Oscillospirales; family CAJFTT01; genus CAYRPK01. The sequence goes on from CAYRPK010000067.1 coordinate 4, forward strand.
ATTATGCGATATATGAGGAGGAAAATTATGGACGACAGACGATTTACAGAAAATGCCCCTAACCAAGCAGGCGTTCAGAACTCTGTTGATGGTTGGCGTTGGGTTGTAAAGACCAAGCAGAGAGGCGCATTTTCTTACATTGATCAGGCGCAAATTAAAATCAACGACTTAAAGAGCAAAATCTATTCTGATTTCAGACCTTGTGACGAATGGATGATCCGTCAGTGTTATTTCCGTGAGGATATGACCTACGATTACATTGATGAGGATTGGAAGCCCATTAAAATCGGCGAGCATTGGGGCGGTAAGGATGTTTCTGCATTCTGGAAGCAGACTATTAAGCTCGATGAAAGCTATAAGGGTAAGAAGGTAGTATTTCTTATCTATATCGAAGGAGACTCCCTCATTACCGTAAACGGTCGTCCTTATCAGGGACTTGACCCCTTCCGCAACGTTCTTCATCTGACCGATTGCGCAAAGGGTGACGAGGTTTACGAAATTGAAATCGAAAGCTACTATATGTGGCACTCCAACGAAAGCGAAGTTAAGACTCTTATGAGCTCTCACTTAGCTGTTGTTGATGATGAAATGTCCAGCATTTATTGGGATTACAAGGCTTGCTTCAACGGCATCTTTATGCCCAATATGCCCGATGACCTTTCCGCATTCTATACCAAGAATATCGTAGAGGCTGTTAAGTATATTGACCCCTACTGCGAAAATATGGATGAATACCGTGAAAAGGTAAGAAAGGGTGCTGCGTTACTTCGTGAAAACGTCCTTAACAGTGATAAGTTCCGCGTTGAAGGTAAGCTTCACCTTATCGGTCACAGCCACCTTGACTTAGTATTCTTATGGCCCTACAGAGAATTTATCCGTAAGAGTGGCCGTACTCATGCAGCAATGCTTCGTCTTATGGACGAATACCCTGAGTTTGTATTCTCTCAGAGTAACCCCTGTATGTATAATGAAATGAAGATTCATTTCCCCGAGCTCTTTGAGGAAGTTAAGGAAAGAATTAAGGAAGGTCGTTGGGAGGCTACCGGTGTATTCTGGTGCGAACCCGAATGTAACATGATCTCCGGTGAATCCTTCGCCCGTCAGGCACTTCACGGCGCTCGCTTCTATCAGAAGGAATTCGGCGTTAAGACTGATGTTTGCTGGTTGCCCGACGTTTTCGGTAACAGCTATGCAATGCCTCAGATTCTTAAGAAATCCGGCGTTAAGTATTTTGTAACCCATAAGATGAGTATCTGGAATGATACCAATCCTTGGAAAGAAAATGAATTCTGGTGGGAAGGTCCCGACGGTTCACGCGTATTTGCGGCTGTTCCTCCTTCACACTTCATCGGTACTATGGAACCTGACCATATGGCAATGCATTGGCAGAAGTTCTCCGGTAAGGAAGGCTCAGGCGAGTCCCTCTACTGCTACGGTTGGGGTGACGGCGGCGGCGGATGCGATGCCGAGATGTGCGAATATATTAAGAGATATCGTAACTTCCCCGGACTTCCCACTACCGAAATTACCACCACTACCAAGGCGTTAAAGAGCATGTCTGAAAAGGCAAAGGATGCAATTGTTTGGAAAGACGAGCTTTACCTTGAAGCGCACCGTGGCGTAACCACCACTAAGGGTGAACTTAAGAAGGCAAACCGCAGAGAAGAAAATCTTCTCAGAGAAGCAGAAATCTATTGCTCCATTGCAAAGGCTATGGGCTTCAGTTATCCTGCAGAAGAGCTCTACATGGCATGGCAGATGCTTCTTACAACTCAGTTCCACGATTCACTTCCCGGCTCTCATATCAATGAGGTTTACCATACTCTCATGAAGGAGCATGCTCAGATCGCTGCAGCAGCAGAAAAGGCAAAGAAGGATGCACTTGATTTCATTGCCGCAAATATTAAGGCAGAAACTGCAAACGGTAAGCCCATCGCAGTATTCAATTCACTTCCCTATACCACCACTGCTGTTACTACTATTGAATCTGATGCAGCTGCACTTTCAGTATATGACGGAGAAGGTAACGAAATTCCTGCACAGAGAGTCGTTCGTGCAGACGGAAAGATTGTATGGCTCTTTACTGCTACAGATGTTCCTGCTGTTGGCTACAAGGTATATTATACCAAGGATGTAGCAGGCACTTCTGCAACTTCTATGACTGTTACCGATAAATCACTTGAGAATGACTTCTTCTCCATCAAGTTTGATGACAAGGGTGAAATTACCTCTATCTATGATAAGAGAGCAGGTAAGGAAACTCTTGCAGAGGGCGGAAAAGGCAACGTATTCAAGCTTTATGAAGATATGCCCGGTAAGTATGAGGCATGGGATATCACCAAGTTCTATTATGACCGTGAAATCGCACTTAAGGACGGAAAGACCGAGGTTTATGAAAACGGCCCCGTTTGCGCTTCCGTATTGCTTACCAAGCCTTGCTATAACAGCGAAATCAAGCAGCGCATCACTATCTATAAGGATATTGACCGTATCGACTTTGAAACCGTTGTTGATTGGAAGGAATTCAAGAAGCTCCTTAAGGTTGGCTTTGATGTTGATGTTAACGCTAAGAAGTTCGTACGCGATATGGCATACGGTGTAATCGAAAGCCCCAACTACCGTTATACTCAGGCAGATCAGGCTAAGTTTGAGGTTGCTGCTCATAATTTCATCGACTTGTCCGATCCTGACTACGGTGTTTCCATTCTTAACGATTGCAAGTACGGTCACGAAGTTACCCGCAACAATATGCGTGTAACCTTGCTTAAGGCTTCGACCTATCCCGATCCTGAGGCAGATCGTGGCATCAATACCTTCACCTATACCTATTATCCCCACGAAAATACTTGGGTACAGGCTGAGACACTTCAGAGAGGTCTTGAAATCAACAATCCTCTTACCGTTGTTGAAATTGAAGGTCAGGGTAACGATGCTGTTGCTAAGTCCTTCTGCGCAGTCAGCGCTAAGAATGTAACCTTGGAAGCAATGAAGAAGGCAGAAGATGAGGAAGCATATATCCTCCACTACTGCGAACGTTGCGGCGATAAGGCAGAAGTTGTTGCAACTCTTCCCTTTGCAGCAAAGAAGGTTTATTCCTGTAACCTCCTAGAAGAAACCGAAGAAGAGCTTGACATGCAGGGTACTGAACTTAAGTTCACTATTAATCCCTTTGAGCTCAAGTGCTTCAAGATTGTTCTTTAATCATTATAAAACTCCGCAGTTAATTAAACTGCGGAGTTTTTTGAAAGGCAATAAAAATGAATTTTAAAGAAAAGGTTTATGCGGCAGTCCGTGCAATACCAAAAGGTAAGGTCGCAACCTACGGTATGATAGCTATGCTTGTCGGCAGTCCTAACGCGGCACGTGCTGTCGGAAATGCATTACATGCTAATCCGGACGGTGACTTAACACCATGTTTTAAGGTTGTTAATGCAAAAGGACGCCTTGCGGCCGATTTCGTCTTCGGAGGCAAGGATGAGCAAAAACGCCGCCTCGAAGCCGAGGGCATAGAAGTATCCCCCGATGGTTACGTTGATTTAAAAAAATACTGTTGGAAGCTATGACAAAAGTGCACCGATTTTCGGTGCACTTTTTATAACTCATTCCGCAATAGACCGTTTAATAGCGGCAAAAGATTCATTACTGATATCGTGCTCAATCTTGCAGGCGTCCTCCGAGGCGATGCTTTCATCAACACCCAATGAAATGAGGAATTTCGTTAAAATTGTATGACGCTCGTAAATTCTTTCCGCGACCTCGCGGCCTTCCTCGGTCAAAAAGAGGGAACCGTCATGCTCGACTGTGATATATCCGCCTTGCTTTAAAAGACCGACCGCACGGCTGACGCTGGGCTTTGAAAAGCCCATATGCTCGGCAACGTCAAGAGAGCGAACAAAGCTACTTTTCTTAGATAAAACATATATTGTTTCAAGATACATTTCTCCCGATTCCTGTAAATGCAAACTTATCCCTCCTTATAATTGCTAAATAAACAATACCACAATTGAGCAAAAATGTCAATTGACAAAATTGGAAAGATATGCAGTTGAAAGCTGAAAACGGTCACCCTCAGTCATATAAATTTCAACCGTATGTGAATTGGGTTCCTTTTCCATGCAGAAGCTTTCCACGATATTATAATAAAAACCGTGATTGCGTATTGTTTTTACTTCTTTTCCGTCAACAACTATGCGGATAGTGGCATCGTGCTTGTCGCTCTGCTCGTATTTTATGAGAATATATGAGCAGTCAGCCTTTATAACAAGTGGCCTACCGCCGGCGGTAGTGCAAAGAGTGTTATAGCCTTCGGCATACCAATCACCGAAATCAATATCGGGAAGATCCTTGACGTCAGTGGCTTTGCAGTCAACCATACCTGCGTTAGTTACCTTTTTGGGCGTTTCCGTGGAAATATCTGATATCGAATCAAAGCTTTCATCAATATCGGCAAGCTTCATGGTAATAAGATTTGACAGCACCTGAAAACCTGCGTCGATGGGGTGGACGCCATCCTTAAAATAAGGCGCAGTATCCTTTTCCCACTCCATAAAGGGGATCATAGAGAGAAGCGGAACATTATAATGCTCGCATATCTTTTTGTGTATACGCTCAGAAGAACGCTTATCTCTGCCGCACATAGCGAGATGTATAACAGCAGGCTGACATTCTGCGGTAAGCAGGCGGATAATCAGACTTTCGTAAGCTTCCATATCAAGATCATTATCACCGTCATTAACGGAAAACTCAACAATAACAAGGTCGGGATTATGGCGGAGAACATCCCTCTCAACTCGCTCAACGCCTATAACGCTTCCCGTACCGTTGGAGCCTGCATTTATTGAGTTGACTTTAATTCCGTAACGTTCGGCAATCCATTTACCGATTAAGGAGTAATAAGCATTATCAAAAGAACTTGCAGATTCGCCCCTTGTTACCGAGCCGCCTATAGCGACAACAGTTATATCCTCACCCTTACGGCATTTTGCAATTAATTTTTTAAGCCTTGCGCAATCGCCCTCGATTTTATTTGCCGCAGAATAATAGGGCAAGCTTTTCATCTGAATTTCATCGTACTTCATAGCAAATATTTCCTTTCGCTTTTTTGTTAATTTTATCACAGAAACTCAAGCAATACAACAAAAAATGTTGACATATTTTATCAATGAAGATAAAATATCTGTATAGAAAGGATGAATTCCATGATAAAGTTTTCAACAGAGCCTTATAGAGTGCTTGTTTTTACCGACCGTTGGCATATTGCTGAAAAGCAAGGGGAGAAGTATGTTTTTTCGAGTATATGCCTTGAACTTGAAGAAAAAGACGGAATTAATGTTAAACTTACTGCAAATGAAGCAGTAAAGGCTATTTGTCTGCGCTTTAAGGGAAGTTTTCCTGAAAATACCAGAGTTTTGGGTGACCATTGGGAAAGAGCCTATGCCGACATGGGCTTTATGACTCTTCGTCCCGAAAGGCAGCTTCCATGGTATTTTCTTGCTACTGACGGAAACAAAACCGACGGTTACGGGGTGAAGACCGCGCCAAATGCATTTTGCATGTTCTTTGCATCAAATGATGGAATTGATATGGTGGCAGATGTTCGTAGCGGTGGCGTCGGAGTTGAGCTTAAAGGCAGAAGCCTTGAGGTTTGTACTCTTATATCGCGTGAAGGCAAGGAAAATGAAACCGCCTTTGAAGCAGGACGCGCTTTCTGCAAGATGATGTGCGATAATCCGCGCCTGCCCAAAGCTCCCGTTTACGGCTCAAATAATTGGTATTACGCCATGGGAGATATAACAAATGAAAGTGTTTTGACCGATGCAAAAATTATTGCCGATTTAACCGCAGGACTCGAAAACCGCCCATACATGGTTATTGATGATGGTTGGCAGATAAAGCATAAAGGCGGTTGGGGCGGCTATAACGGTGGTCCGTGGAATATGGGCAATGAAGATTTTCCAAATATGGGAGATCTTGCCTTAAGTATAAGCGATATGAATGTTATTCCAGGTATTTGGATGAGACCCCTGCATTATCGCGGTGAGGAATATGATAAGATAGGCAAGCGTCTGCGCAATGAGGATGTTCTTGACCCGACCTTACCGGAGGTCAAGGAACTAATATTTAATGAAGTAAAGGGAATTACCGATTGGGGATTTAAGCTTATTAAGCACGATTTTTCCTCTGTTGATATTACCGGCAGATGGGGTGTCGGTATGATAAAGGACGGTATTACCGGCGGCGATTGGTGCTTTTCTGATAACAGCCGTACTACCGCCGAGATTGTTCTCGACCTTTATCGCCTTATTCGTAATGCCGCAGGGGACGCTTATATTATCGGCTGCAATACCTTTTCTCACCTTTCAGCAGGACTTTTTGAACTGCAAAGAACGGGTGATGATACGAGCGGTATGGATTGGACGCGTACTCGACGTTACGGTGTAAATACAGTTGCTTTCCGTGCAATTCAGCATGATGCATTTTATGCAGCAGATGGCGATTGCATCGGCATTACAGGACAAATCCCATGGGAGCTTAACCGCATGTGGCTTGAGCTTCTTGCAAAGAGCGGAACACCTCTTTTTATTTCGCCTGACCCTAAAGCGGTAACGGCAGAACAGCTTGATGAATTGCGTAAAGCCTGCGAAATTGCAAGTAAGCCGCAGCCTGTGGGTGAGCCTCTTGATTGGCTTTATAACGATTGTCCCTCCCGTTGGCGCTTCGGCGATGAAGAACGCACCTTTAATTGGCTTGAATATAGCCGACACGAAATGAATTTCTAAAAAATACGGACTGTTCAAAACAGTCCGTATTTTTTGACTTATTTTTCGTCTGATTGACAGCAGGAGCAACCGCCGCTTTTTGAGCAGGAACAATTACTACTGCCTGAGTCAGGACAACCGATACATTTCTTGCCACTTTTTTTGGATTTTACAACATAGAATATTGCAAGTCCTACAATAGCAATGATAATTGCGGCAATAATATAATTTTCCATAGGGATAACTCCTCGAAATCAGTTTTTACCTACAGTAACTTTTTCGGATGCTTTTCTGCCGTTTAAAGCGTAGTCAGTTTTAAGCTTTTTGTTGGCATTGATGCAAAGGTAGGTAACAATAGCTGCCATAGCAAGAATAGCAAGCAGACCGCAGAGAGCGGGAACAAGTGCAAGACTTGCAGGGTCGTTGATAAGAGTGCCAACGGTATAAACTAAGTAGCCAACAGTGTAACCGATACCGAGCTGAAGAGCGATACCTCCCCAAAGCCACTTTTTGCTCTTCATTTCGGAGTTCATAGCACCGATTGCAGCAAAGCAGGGAGG
>CAYRPK010000068.1:0-7293 GCA_964426175.1 uncultured Eubacteriales bacterium
ACCTAAATTATTTATCGGATCACTTTCAACATTTTTAAAATATTTTCCCGTGCCTGTAACTATAAATATTTTCCCGATAAGCTCACTTGCATCAAAGCCCAAGGGGATCGTGCGTATAACTTTACTTAAATCGAGGTATTCGGCGACCTCTTTTTCATTTAGCATATAACTGATGTTACCGCCGTTTCGTTCGTCCCAGCCGAGGCGATACATATTAGCAGTAGTTTTTTTCATTTCCTCAACAAAAGGAGCCGTTAAAATATCTTTCATACTCTATGCACCAGAACCTTTTTTTCGTATTCCGTAACTTCGCTTAAATAATCCGCGCTGACCTTTTCGCGGGCAAGGTATTCATCCCAGATATCTCCGAAGGGAGCAGTTTTTAGCGCCTCACTAAGTATCATGAGTTCAGTCATGTTACCCGTTTGCTGTAGCTCTTTCAGCTTTTCATCAGGCTGCAGTAATGCGAACAAGAGAGCCTTTTTAACACTTCGTACACCGGTTATCCACGCGGCGATGCGGTTTATGGAAGCGTCGAAATAATCGGTTGCTATAAATACTCTGTCAAGAGCATCGTTCCTGACTATTTCTTTAGCGATCTCCCTTGTTTCATCGTCAAAAAGCACAACGTGATCCGAATCCCAACGAACCGGTCTTGTGATATGTAAAGCGATCTTCTCATGAAAGAGTAATAGGGAAGAGATTTTATCAGATACTACCTCTGTTGGATGATAATGACCGTTATCCATAAGAGGAGTTATTCCTTTTTGATCGGAATATGACAGACAAAACTCAGCAGAGCCTACGGTATAACTCTCTAAACCTATGCCGAATACCTTTGATTCAAGGGTAACATAAACCTTAGATTTATCATACGGAACCGAAAGAATTTCATCAAGCGACTCTTTAAAACGCTTGCGTGGCCCTAATCTGTCAGCAGGAATATTTTTGTACCCGTCGGGAATCCAGAAATTTAAAACACAGGGAATACCTGTTTCATCGGCAAAATATTCTGCTATTTTAATACAAGCCTTGCCGTGCCTAATCCAGTAAGCACGCACCTCATCATCGGGTGAAGAGAGAGTCAAATTATCCTTGACCATCGGATGTGAGAAAAATGTGGGATTAAAATCAATTCCTATGTTCCTTTCCTTTGCAAAGCGGATCCATTCTTTAAAATGCTTTGGCTCTATCTCATCTCTGCCGACGGCATCGCCGTTTTCAAAAATAGCATAGCTTGCATGAAGATTTAATTTTTTCTTGCCGGGGATCAAGAAAAATGCTTTATCTAAATCAGCCATAAGTTCCTCAGGTGAGGTCGCCTTACCGGGATAATTACCCGTAGCCTGAATTCCTCCTGAAAGGCTTTCGCGATTATCAAAGCCCATAACGTCATCGCCCTGCCAGCAATGAACCGAAACTGTGATATCCTTCATTTTATCAAGCGCCGTTTCCGTATCCACGCCAAGTTTACCGTATATTGCTTTTGCATCCGTATATCTGCTCATTATACTACCTCCTCAATATTTAACGAGTTTCTGACGATTTTTCGTGCTTTATCTAAAGTAAGGCTTTTATCATAATACATCATCTGACTTAAGATATTGCCGGTTGCGGTTGCTTCTATCGGGCCTATAAGAATATTTTTACGGGTATACTCTTTAGTTAATTGATTGAGATACTTATCCTGACATCCACCGCCTATGATGTTTATGGTTTTGATAGCTTTACCAGTTATCTTTTCGATTGTATTTACTGCATCAGCGTAAGAGCTTGCCAATGAATGATAAGCGCTGTTTAAGATATCTCCAACCGAAAGATCGGGTTCATTCATATATTCTCTTATGGCGAGTATCATATTTTCGGGAGCCGTAAATATTGGTGAATTCAAATCAATTCTTTTGGTATAACGGCTATCCTTGGCAAGCAGCATCATATCATCGTAAGAATATCTGTTGTCAAGCTCTTTCTTGATATTCTGAAAGATCCACATTCCCATTATGTTTTTCAAAAAGCGAAAACGGTATTCAATACCGCCTTCATTGGTAAAGTTGGAGGCCATGGCTTCGTTTGATAAGATGGGCACCTCGTTTTCAGTGCCAATCAAGCTCCATGTGCCTGATGAAATATAAACGCTGTCGCCATCAGTATCGCAGGCAGCTACTGCAGATGCGGTATCGTGCGAGGGGCAAAAGATTACCTTTGCAGAGAAGCCTACCTCACGTTCAACTTCTTTGGAAAAATCACCGACATAATCTGTTGGCATAAACAGTTTTCCAAACAGCTGTTTAGGTATGTTCAGCTTGTCAAGTATCTCATCATCCCAAGTTCTGGTTCGGGCGTTAATAAGATTGGTTGTTGTTGCGTTGGTATACTCGTTTTTAATAATGCCTGTAAGCTTAAAGGATAAATATTCAGGCATCATGAGAAAATACTTTGCATTTTTAAGCTTACCGCTTAACTTATCACAGTAAAGCTGATAAACTGTGTTGAATTGTTGCTTTTGTATTCCCGTGCGAGAATACAGATATTCTTGACTGACTATATTTGATACTTCTGTTTGAATATCCGCGGTGCGCGCATCGCGGTATGAAACAGCAGGCAGGATCTCGCGTTTATCCTTATCTAAAAGTACATAATCAACACCCCAGGTATCTATAGCCACGGTTTCAGGGAGCATATCGAGCTCTTTACATTTGCGTATACCCATCTTAACTTGCTCAACAAGGTTTTCAATGTCCCAAACAAGTGTGCCTTGCTTTTTGGTGATACTGTTTTTAAAGCGGTATATCTCCTTCAAAATTAATTTTTCACCGTCTGAATATCCTAAAATATGACGTCCGCTCGAAGCGCCGATATCTATTGCTAAATGGTAAACCAAAATAAAACCCCCTTTGTGTAATAATACCATTACACAAAGGGAGTTTTAAGGTCTATGTTTGACTGAAAAAGTGTCTTTATTTGCAATTGCGAAATTTTTTGGGTGACATACCGAATTCCTTGGCAAAGATCCTGTGAAAATAACTGATATTCTCATATCCGACCGACAGCGAAATATCCGAAACATTCATATTAGTGTTTTTTAATAAAAATGAGGCTTGAGATAATCTCTTATCCTGCAATAGCTGTGTATAGGTTTTGCCGGTTTTTTTCTTTATTTCTCTCGATAACCAGCAAAAATCGTAGTGTAAAAGTTGCGCTAATTCATTAAGACTGCCCGTTTGATAGTTGGTCTCCAAATATCGCATGACCTCGAAGATCGCAGAAGCCTCACGGCTTTCATAAAAAAGCTTGTCCGTATGGTTCATTAACTGCAAAAATAGAAGTCCCATGGTGGTCTGGTGTATCTGACGCTTGTTTGGTATGTCGGAAATAAGCGTGTACAAAAGGTTTTCCACCAAATTCTGAATAGGAAGAACATCTGACACCTTAAAATGGAAATAACCCGTACCGCCAGAATTTTTATACAACGCATCAAGGACAAATCTGTGCAGCGGAGTTTCCTCCTGACCTATCACTGGCAGGACCTTATCGAAAAATTGCGGTAGAATTATAAAGTTGACGGCAATGTCGTTTTCGCCGGCTTCAAGGATCTCTTGACGTGCGTTTTGGTTTAAAAAAAGAAGCTCGCCTTCATTCAAGACTATTTTGGTACCGTTGACGATATGCGTTGTGGTACCGCAGCACATATATACAACCTCAATATAATCGTGCGTATGCTCAGGAAAATGAATGAACCTTGTATGAGGTCTGATAGTAATAAGCTTACCCATATCTAAGAGCTTTTTACTGTTTACACGGTTTGCGGCAGTTTCCATGTAAAGGTTTCTGTCAATGGTATTTTTCCCGCCTAAAATACGCGCTTCTTCTTCGGTTATAGGAATAAACTTCTTTAATATTTCACTCTTAATCATAAAAAAGTAGCCTCCTTTTAATTGATTATATAATAATATAATAATTTTTTCAAGTTGAAATATGATTTTAGCTTAACTGCAAATAAAGACACTTTTTCAGTCAAACATAGACCTTAAAAGCATCTCTGCAAAATGGTATTATAATACAAAGAATTATATTGTGTTAGGCTGTTTAGAAAATTATTTGATTGCAAATAACAAAATATTATGATATAATTACTATAATGCTATTTGACTGTGAAAGAAGGATAACTATGGCTAAAATCAAAGTTGCTTGTGTCGGCGACAGTATCACGGCAGGCTCAGGCAATACATATCCTATGCAGCTGCAAATACTTCTCGGTGAAGATTATGATGTACGTAATTTCGGAAGAGGCGGCGCACCTGTTCGCCATGAAACGGAAAACAGCTATACTGTAGACGAAAACTACCTTGCTTCTCTTGAGTTTAATCCCGATATTGTGCTTTTTATGCTGGGTACAAATGACGTTTGGGACGGGAATTACCCTGAGGTAGACAATTATTTTAAACGCGATTATAAGTGGTTTATTAATTCCTTTGCGGCACTTGAAGCTAAACCCAAGATATATCTTGCAACTTCGCCCACAGGCTATAATTTGCATTTTGTACCTAACGACAGAGTCAATGTTAAGATTCGCAATATGCAGTTTGAGCTTGCCGAAGAATTGGGACTTCCTATAATTGATATGAACACCTTAACGGCGAGTAACGCCGAAAGCTTTCCTGACGGTATCCACGGCAACGATTCGGGATATCTTATCATAGCTCAGAACTGGTATAAATATGTTTTCGGCGGAAAATTAAGCCATATTAAGATAAGGACTGAGCCGGAAGCAAGAGTTGTTGTTGGCGGATATCTTAAAAAAGCCGATATCTACGGCGTTGCGGATATCGAAATATCCGACGGTGTTAAAACGGTCGATATTATTAAGGATGATTTTGTCAGAATTCATACTGAAATAACAGTTAATGGTGACGGAGTTTTCAGTATTCCTATGGAAAAAGGTCAAGCTGTTCTGTCAAACGGTTGCAAAGCTACTTGCTCAAGTGACCAATCCGGAAATACCGCAGATAAGGCATTTGACGGAGATAAAGCAAATACACGTTGGGAATCTTTGACTGAGGATCCATCTTGGATATACGTTGATTTAGGTCAAAAGCAGCTTATCGGCAGTGTGCGTATTTATTGGGAGGGTGCTTTTGCATGCAATTATGAAATTGCAGTATCTGACGACGGAGAAAATTGGCAGACAGTTAAAGAAATAAAGGGTGCTGTGGGTGGAATAACTCAGGATGATTTTGCTCCGATATCTGCAAGATTTGTTAAAATGACAGGTACTGAACGCGGCACAATGTTTGCATATTCACTGTATGAAATGCAGGTCTTATCTGCTGAATAAAAGAAAGGATTTGAGTTATATGAAAAGACTATTAAGCGTTATCTTATCAGCGGCAATGCTTTTGACAGGAGCGGCAGTTACCTCTGTTAATGCGGATGAGGTTATTAAGGTTGCCTGTGTCGGCGACAGCATTACACAGGGCTTGGGCAATACCCCGTACCCAAATCAACTTCAGGAATTGCTTGGCGACGGTTACGAAGTCGGCAATTACGGACTTTGGGGAACAACTGTTAAAGTTCAATCGGATAGAGCTTATATGGGCACTGAAAGTGTTTTTCAAAACAGCCTTAGCTTTAATCCTGATGTCGTCCTCATTATGCTTGGTACAAATGACGGTGGCGGTAGCTGTCAGGAAAGTGATGAGGAAGCGTTCAAAGAAGATTTCAGAACTCTTATCAATTCTTATTTGGCGCTTGAAACAAATCCCGATGTATATATCGCAACCTCGCCTTATGCATATATAGCTTCCAATGCGGCTGTCAATACCCTTATAATTGATTGGCAAAAAGATGTTGCAGAGGAATTCGGTTTACCGCTTATTGATATGCATGCTGTCACCACGGATAAAGAGATGTATTTTCAAGACGGACTTCATCCTAATGACGCGGGTTATTACCTAGTTGCACAGACCTTCTATGAGGAAATCTTCGCTTCTGACGGCGATGTAGTCGATGTAACCGTTAACACTCAAGCAGGTGCAAAAATACAGCTTGACAGATTTTTCGTTTATGCTGATGAAGCAGGTGTTGCAACACTTCATATAGCATCGGGCGAGAAAACCTTAAAAATTACATGTAACGGTTATTCAAGCGTTTACGAAACAGTTAATATAACAGCGGATGCGAGCTTTGATTATCCGCTTACTGTACAGAAAAATCTTGCAATAGGTGCTACGGTAATGGTGGAAAGCACCTCTACTCTATATCCGCAGTTTGTTGCACAAAATATGGTTGACGGTGATTATGATACCCGTTGGCAATCAGATACACAGGTAAAAGATGGTGCTACAACATGGGCAGCTCTTGATTTGGGTAGCGTTGTAAGTGTAGATAAACTTATCATCTATTGGGAGACTGCACGTGCCGCCGTTGACGGATATACAGTTCAGATTTCTTCTGACGGCGAAAATTGGGTAGATGTTAATTCCGCCGCAACCACGGGAGCATATAATGACGATACCGTTATTTTGGCTGAAACGGTTTCTACCCGTTATATCAGACTTTATATGACTGCGGTTTCTAACAGTAAATATGACAATCCCTCTATATTTGAGTTTGAGGTATACGGTCCGGAAGAAACATCTGCCTCGGAGCTTACCTATAATGATGAGGATATGACTGTTACGGGTATTGCCGATTTAACCGCGGTTTCTGAGATCGACGGTATTACTTCCGCAACAGATAAAGATGGAAATGCTTTGTCTGAGGACGGAATTCTTACCACAGGCTCAACCGTTACAAAGGATGGAAAAACATATACAGTCATTATTTTAGGCGATGTTAACGGCGACGGAAAAATTAATTCTACCGATTTTGTGCAGATAAGAAAGAATTATCTCGGACTTTATGAAATTCAGGCTGAATTTGCCGCGGCGGCAGATGTAGATAAAGACGGAGAGGTCAATTCTACCGACTTTATGCGAGTAAGAAGACATTACCTTGCTCTTTTTGATATTTTTGCATAATATAATTTAGGAAAATACACCGTGTAAAAAATACATGGTGTATTTTTGTACATACGATATGGGCTTTAAGTAAAAAAGCAGTGAAAGGGAATTTCATTATGAAAAAAATTAAAAGCTTTACAATAAATCACGATATTTTAAATGAGGGTATATATTTCGGCGGTGCAAACGGTGATGTAGATACCTATGATTTGCGTGTGACAAAACCTAATGTTTATTTTATGGATATTGCGGCGATGCATTCAATTGAGCATCTTTTTGCTACATTCGCGAG
>CAYRPK010000069.1:0-7203 GCA_964426175.1 uncultured Eubacteriales bacterium
GTTGTGTCTCCCGCATATACAGCCGGACTTGAAGGTCAGCCTAATGAAGTTAAGCTGAAATATCTTGCGGATAACGATTTTAAGCATCTTTCAGGTCAGGAGCTTAAGGATGCGATCAGTGATTATATCCGCAAGAAGGACGATGACCTTGTAGGTAAGATGGCATCGCAGGGTACTACCCCCAGAAAGCTTACAGACCTCATTGGTTCGCTTTGTGACCTTACTTCAGGCTCAGGAGATAAGGGAACCCCCATTGTTTGGATTCAGGGCTACTTTGATAACTATACCGCATAAAAATGTATATTAAAAAAGAGTTGCAGTTCAAATTTAACTGCAACTCTTTTTTATGCTTTTTTCCGTAACGCATCAAAACGGCTTTTGATAGAAGCTTTTCGACTTTGCGTAGCCTCTTCGTCAACCTCATAGCCATCGCCGACTTTAATTAAAACAGAGCCTTCTTTTGCATTGACAGGTAGCTTTTCACGGGGTATGTTCATCATACCCTCTTCTTTATCTTCAATAACGGCATAGTCACCTTCAAAACGGTCTATAATCATTTGTCATTCCTCAACTGCAAGCAATCGGGCATAAGCTCCATAAGTTCAATTCTGTTTCCATCGGGATCGGAAAGCCAAGCCTGATAATTGCCGTCTTCACCCAGAGTAACATCGCCGACCGTTACACCTTTTGAACGGATATCCTCGACGGTGCCGTTGATATCCGTAACTTCAAGGCACAGGTGAGAATATGACTGTCCTTTAAATTGTTCGCCTTTTCCCGTCGGAAAAAGCTCAATATATTGCTGAGTGCCGACCTTGAGATATATCAGCCAAGGATTTTCGTCGGAGCCCAAATGAAAAATACGCTTGAGGCCTAACTTATTGCAATAAAAATCCAAGGAAACATCAATGTCCTTAACATCAAATGCAAGATGACCGATACCTTTAATCATTAAAATACTTCCTTTCTTATTTCTCGGTTTTAACTCCGATACCTTCATCATTTATAGAAAATACAACCGAACCCATAGTATCAGTACGGTAAATATTCGTGACTATTGCCGTTAATCTTTCTATTGTTTCATCGTGAGGATGACCGTAAGAATTATCAATTGCACAACTGATAACGGAATAATCAGGGGCAATTGCCTCAATAAAATCTTCGGGGTTATTTTTAGCACTGCCGTGATGCGCAACCTTATAAATATCCGCCGATAAATCAACATTATTGTCGAGCATTTTATTTATTGGCGTACTGCCCACATCACCGGTGAAAAGCAAACTTTTGTCTTTATAAGTCATTTTGAAAACAATAGAACTGTCATTCAAATCCTCATATTCCTCAGATGGCGAAAGAATAGTGAAGCTTGCACCACCTAAAGTATATGTATCTCCGACCTCGGGTACGGTTATTTCGATACCCTCATTTTCTATGCCGGTTAACAGTCTTTCGAAAGCGGCACTTGTTGCAGTTGCACTTGGCATAATAATGTCATTTACCGCAAATTCCTCAAAGACGACATCCAATCCGCCGATATGGTCTTCGTGGGGATGGGTTGCAACAACATATTTTAAAGAAGTTATACCGCAATTTTTAAGATAACTTATAAGGTCGTCCTCTGCCTCGCCCGTACCGCCATCAACAAGCATTGCCTCACCGTCACAAACAATAAGAGTACTGTCACCCTGACCTACATCTATAAAATGTGCAGAAAATGAGCTATCGTCAAAATCTACGGCAGGGACAGCTTCTTTATCATCAGTAACAAAGGTATAGCTGATTAAAGAAGCAAGGGCAATCAATATTGTGACTATGGCTGTTGTAAGTTTCTTTTGCATATTGAAATATTACTCCTCTTCAAAATCTGCATTATCACTGTCTGTAATAACATCATCCGAAGCAACATTCATTTCTATCCATTGCTGGCGTGTTATAAGAACGTCTCGCGGCTTACTGCCCTTGGCAGGGCCTATGATGCCTCTTTCTTCCATTTCCTCCATGATACGTGCGGCGCGTGCATAACCAAGACGCAGCTTTGTTTGTAAGCGTGACGTGGAGGCCTGACCTTCTTCTACGACAAGAGTGATGGCCTCTTTTAATTTTTCATCACCGTCGGAAACGGAGGCATCATCGGAAGCAGCGGATTTTTCACCTTTTTCTTTAGCGGCAAGCTTATCAATTTCATCAAGAATAGTATCGTCATACTGTACCGCACCGCTTTGCTTTACAAATTCAATGACCTTTTCAACCTCTGCATCTGTAACAAAACATCCTTGAATTCTCATGGGTTTTGATTGACCTAAGGGATGAAACAGCATATCACCTCTGCCTAAAAGCTTTTCTGCGCCGCCTGCATCAAGAATAGTTCGGCTATCGGTATTACTTGATACTGCAAAAGCAAGGCGTGACGGAATATTAGCCTTGATGATACCTGTAATAACATCGACGGAGGGACGCTGAGTTGCAACAACAAGATGCATACCTGCGGCACGCGCCTTTTGTGCAAGACGGGTGATGGATTCTTCAACATCCTTTGGTGCCGTCATCATAAGGTCAGCAAGCTCATCAATAATAATGACTATCTGCGGCATGGGCTCAAGCTCGGATTTCGCGGCATAATCATTATAACCGCTTAAATCACGTACATTGTGCTCAGCAAAGGTAGCGTAACGCTTTTCCATTTCTCTTACTGCCCAATTTAAAGCACCGGCAGCTTTTCTCGGGTCAGTAACGACAGGAATGTATAAATGGGGAATACCGTTATAAATACCAAGCTCAACCATTTTTGGGTCGATCATTATGAGCTTGACCTGCTCAGGAGTTGATTTGTAAAGCAGACTTATAATAAATGAATTAATACAAACGCTCTTACCGGCACCCGTTGCACCTGCAATGAGAAGATGAGGCATTTTTGCAAGATTTGCAGTAACAACATTACCTGAAATATCTCTGCCGAGAGAAACCGTAAGAGGACTATTGGCTTCATTAAAGGTATTTGACTCAATGACTTCTCTTAAACGGACAATATTAACATTGCGGTTAGGTACTTCTATTCCAACTGCGCGTTTATTGGGAATAGGAGCTTCAATTCTAACACCCGATGCCGCAAGATTTAATGCGATATCATCGGCAAGACTTGTTATTCTGCTTATTTTAACACCTGCGGCAGGCTGTAGCTCATAACGAGTTACGGCAGGACCTACACTGACATTGAGTACCCTTGTTTCTACGCCGAAGCTCCTGAGAGTGTCAACAAGCCTTTCGGCATTGCCTTTGAGATTTTCTTTGGAACTGCTGAAGTTATCTTCCGAGGGCAAAAGCAAGTCAACAGAAGGTAGGTTATAAACAGGCGCAGGCTTGTTTGCCGCCTCCTCCAATTCCTCTTCCTGCTGCTTTGCGGCAAAAGCAGCCGCAGCCTTTTCTCGCTTAATCTCATTTTCGCGCTGAACACGAGCAATTACATCATTTAGACTTTCCTGAGGTTCCTCCAAGGGTTGGGGAGCTTCCTCGGGTGCAGGAGGCGGCGCCAAAGCGGCAATAGCTTCATCCATAGCATCTTGCTCAGTAGGTTTATCGGGGGTATCGTCAATTTTTACATCGGGATTAAATCTTGGCTTTTTTATGACGGGCTTTGCAACAGGCTCCTGAGGTACAACTGCTGATTTGTTCTCCTTTGCAGACTTGAATTTATTGCCTATAAATTGCACGATATCCGCGAGGGTGACTGAATTGATTATAAGTACAAATATTACGGCAAGTAGAATTAATGCAATTATTGAAATAATTCTGCCGAAGCAAACCATAAATATACCGCCGAAAACGGCACCGATAATACCGCCGGCACCTTCCTTATACCAATACGACAGATTATCGAAGGAAAAAATCTCAAAGAAAGTAAGACCTTCCTCAGCTACAACAAGATGAATGAAAGAGCAAAGCAATGCTACAAGAACAGAAGCACCAATGATTTTTCGTGAAACGGTGGTATCCGTATGCTTTGATATGAGCACAGCCGAGTAACCTAAAACAAATGGGAGTATGAATTTGCATATGCCGAAAAGACCGGTCAGCAGATTTTTTATAAACTGACCGAACACTCCCGAATGCGCTTCTCCTATAATCAGAAGAATAAACAGCAGTATAGCAACACAAAAGGTTATGAGTGCTGAACGCTGACGGTGCTGATTTCTTTGTTTTATGTAGGCTTCGCGTCCCGAGCTCTGACGCGTTTTAGATGATTTTGAAGAGCTTGACGCCGACTTTTTTGCAGGCATTTTAAACGTCCTTTCAGGGCGGAATTAACCGAGTATGGCGGCTGCGACAATAGTAGTAATGCCTACAGCGGCACAGTAATAGGCAAAATATCCGAATTTATTTTTCTTTACGAGCATATTTACAAGCTTGATTGCAAATATACCCGAAACAAAAGCAACAACCATACCTAAAACATACTCGGGCTTAAAGGATATATCAGTTTCAACAGCGTCCTTTAATTCCAAAATGGTAGCACCTGCAACGGCAGGAAGGCTCATGAGGAAAGAAAAACGTGCTGCATATTCTCGGTCAATACCGAGAAAAATACCGGTGGAAATAGTAGTACCTGAGCGTGAAAGTCCGGGAACAAGAGCACACATCTGACCTAAACCTATGATAAAGGAGTCGAGAATAGTAACTTTTTCCTCAGGGCGGTTGGCCTTCTTCGCGACTCTGTCGGAAAGAAAAAGAAGTGCGGCAGTGACAACAAGGGCTCCACCGATGAAGTACATATTGGTGTTAAGCGGTTCGAGATAATCTGAAAATGGAACAATGAAGAAAAGGGGAACGGTTGCAACAATGATAAAGATAAGCATGCGTCTTATCTGAGAGGCTTCTTTCCATTTGAATTTTCCCTTGAAAAGGTCGCCGATAAGTCTGAAAAATTCTACTATCAGTTCAACAACCGTTTTGCGATATACTACGCAAATAGAGAAAAAGGTAGCAAAATGCAAAAGCACATTGTAAAAAAGCGGTGCTTCGGTCATTCCCATGAAGTGCTGAGCGATGTCAAGGTGACCGCTTGAAGATATGGGAAGAAACTCCGCAATACCCTGAAGAAGTCCAAGAAAAATACTTTTAAGCCATTCGATCATATGTAAATCCTCCTAAAAAATATAAAACAATTTTTAAATCATAGAGTAAAGGCAATTTAATGCGTCACTAAGTGAACCTAGGGAATCAATAAGTCCCGATTTTACCGCGCCTTCACCGTCCAAAACAGTACCAACATCAAGAACCAACTCATTTGTGTTGAAAAGATAGGAATTAAAGGTCTCGCGAGAAATATTACTGTTACGCAAAATGAAATTAGTGATACGCTCCTGCATTTTTTGAAAATAAGAAAAGGTCTGCGGCACACCCAGAACAAGTCCCGAAAGCCTGACAGGGTGAATTGTCATAGTTGCACTGGGTACAATGAATGAGCGTTTTGCGCTGACGGCAAGGGGGACGCCGATGGAATGTCCTCCGCCTAAAACGAGAGAAACGGTAGGCTTTTTCATACCTGCGATAAGCTCTGCCAAAGCAAGACCTGCCTCAACATCACCGCCGACGGTATTGAGGATAAGAAGGAGTCCTTCCACCTGCTCGCTTTCTTCAACAGCCACTATCTGAGGTATTATATGCTCATATTTAGTGGCTTTATTCTGCGGCGGCAGAGTGTAATGACCTTCAATCTGCCCGATAACCGTCATACACTGAATAATGTGCTTACCGCTTACTGTTACCGAACCAAAATCTACGACGGAATTATTTGACGGTGAGTCTTTTTCAATATAAGAATCCTCGCTGGTTTCGGGAGGCTTGGTTTCAACTTCAGGTGGGAAGGTATCTGTATTTTCAGCCATTATATATCTTTCCTTTGCAAAATAATTACTTGAAATTATTGTTACACATAAGAAAAAATATATACAAAAATACATATAAATAGTATAAATCTAAATCCTTCAAAAGTCAATGAAAATTAAGCATATAATAAAGGGTTTTATCATATGTATTTGTGAGAACAAATTTTAAGGAGAGAATAATATGAGCTATGATAAGATTATGGACAGAATGAGCGTTAATACTCTTGTTTTTGAGAACTATGCCGAAGACAATGTTGAAAATGATGTCAGACTTGCCGATTATTATCCTGACGTTGAACGAATATTAAAGGTGGAAAATATACCGCAGATAACGGGAAAAAGACTTACTGCGGATAAGCTGTATATCGATGGTACTCTGCTGACGAGGGTATATTATGTTTCGGAAGACTCTCCGAGGCTCAACTGTATATCTGTTTTTAAGATGTTTTCAAAGACTTTTGAATTAAGTGCAGGTACAGGGGCGGGCGCATATGCGGAAGCAGCTGCAGTTATTCAGTATAAAAACGCAAGGCTTATTAATCCGCGAAAAATCGAGCTTACAACTTCTATCGGTATTTCCGTTAAGGTTTATGAGCGCAGAGAAACAGAATTTTTATCGGATATCGGCAGTGAAGGCGTTGAACTTTACAGGCGACAAATCGAGGCGGATAGCTATGTTGGCTGCTGTGAGCGTATTCAAAAAATAAGTGAGGAATTAGCCTTGCCTGAGGCAAAGCCGCCTATCAATCTTATACTGAAAACATCGGCAGTAGCAGTGCTTAACGATATAAAGGCCATAACAAACAAGTCCATAATGAAGGGCGAATTAAAGGTTTCTATTATATATATGGCAGAAGAGGGCAGTGTTCCCGAAAGAATGGAATATGTTATTCCCATAACGCAGATTATTGATTTGGAAGGCATTGACGAAAACAGCAAGCTGTGTGCAAAGATGGTTGCCGACGAGCATAAGCTTGAGCTTATTCCCACTCCGACAGGAGACATACGTGCAATTAAAATCGAAGCGCAGATTTCTTCCTTTGTTTCGGGATATACTGCGAAAACTGCTACTGTTTGTACTGATATTTACAGCGTTACAGATGAGCTGAGCGTTAACAAGAGCCCTGTTACGGTTATGAGACTTATTCAAAACGGAGTTGTTTCAAATATCGTAAAAGAAACTCTTGAATTTTCAAAAAGCTGCGATGCGATAATTAATACGGCACCGAGCTTGGTTTTTAACAGTGTGCTTATCGACTCAATACCCAAGGAGACACTTCTTTTCGAGCTTGCCTCGGTGTGCGGCTTCGAAAAGACGGAG
>CAYRPK010000070.1:0-1867 GCA_964426175.1 uncultured Eubacteriales bacterium
AGGATTAAATGCGGCAACAAAAATGGACTTAAATGCCCAACCGATATTTGTAATATTTGTACCTATAACAATCAATGTAAATAAAATATAAAGCAAGCTCATTAAAGGAACAAGCAGCTCTGCCACTTTTCCGATTCGCTTTATTCCCCCGAAAAGTGCCGCCGCAACCAATACCGCAAGAACAATACCTATTATTAAGCATATTATACTCTCATTTTGCGCGGCAGCAGGCACAAATGTTGTTATAGCGTTTGTAATTGAGCCTGAAATGCTGTTTGATTGGGATAAATTGCCAATACCGAAAGAAGCAAGAACGGCAAATCCTGCAAAAATCACAGCAAGCCATTTCCATTTCTTACCCATACCCTTTGTTATGTAATACATTGGTCCGCCAACCCAATCACCCTTTTCATTGCGTTCACGGTAATGAATAGAGAGGGTGACCTCACAATATTTGATAATCATGCCTAAAAGCGCAGCCATCCACAGCCAAAAAAGTGCGCCGTAGCCGCCTAAGGCAATAGCCTGAGCGGTACCGATGATATTACCCGTACCGACAGTTGCGGCAAGCGCGGTAGTTACCGCCTGAAATGGCGTGACTGCACCCTCACCTGCAGTTTTATTTTTAAAGACCTTGCCTATCGTATTTTTTAATGCATATCCGAATTTTGTAAACTGCATTCCTCTGTTACGGACAGTAAAAAATACACCGCCAATAAGAACGCAAGGTAATAGGATATACATCCAAGCTACAGTATTAAGTGTTCCTGTAAAAAATTCTAAAATTGCGTCCATAAACCCCATCCTTCAAAAATAATAACTTATTATACAACATTTTACTGTTTAAATCAAGATTATTGACAAATTCTGTATTTTATATTAAACTGTTAGGAACAGATACGAAAGGAACTATTTTTTATGGAAAAAAGAAGCAGCTTTACCGGAAAAATCGGATTTGTCTTGGCGGCGGCAGGCTCTGCAGTCGGTCTTGGCAATATCTGGCGATTTCCATATCTTGCAGCTCAATACGGCGGCGGTATATTTTTACTTGTATATATAATCCTTGCTGTAACTTTCGGCTTTGCAATTATGGTTGCAGAAACTGCAATCGGAAGAAAAACAGGATTAAGTATAATAGGTGCATATAAATCACTTAATAAAAAATGGGCTTTTTTGGGATATCTTGCCGCAATTGTTCCCGTAATAATAGTCCCCTATTACTGCGTAATCGGTGGCTGGGTCACAAAATATCTTGCAGCTTTTGTCAGCGGTCACGGTGTGGAAGCGGCGGCAGACGGTTATTTTGATAATTTTATTTCTTCGACAGGTGAGCCTATTCTTTGGTTTGTTATTTACGCAGTATTAACTGTTCTTGTCGTTATGTTCGGTGTTGAAAAGGGTATTGAAAAGGTCAGTAAAACTGTTATGCCGGTATTAGTCGTGCTTTCCATCGCTATATCGATATACAGTGCCTGTCAGCCCGGAGCAATTGAGGGTATTAAATATTATCTCCTTCCCGACTTTTCAAAATTCTCAGTAACTACAGTCCTTGCCGCAATGGGTCAGCTTTTCTATTCAATGTCCTTGGCAATGGGTATCATGATAACCTACGGCTCGTATATGAAAAAGGATATTCATCTTGAATCCTCGGTTCATCAAATCGAGATTTTTGATACCGGTATCGCATTTTTAGCAGGATTTATGATTATCCCTGCTGTCTTTACCTTCTCGGGTGGCGACGAATCTGCACTAAGCGCAGGTCCCAGCCTTATGTTTGAAACCTTGCCAAAGGTATTTGAATCAATGCCCGGCGGTCAGATTATCGGCGCAGCTTTCTTTTTGTTAGTTCTCTTTGCGGCGCTGACTT
>CAYRPK010000070.1:1877-7098 GCA_964426175.1 uncultured Eubacteriales bacterium
GACTTCTTCCATATCCCTTGCGGAAACGGTCGTTTCTATTATTCAAGATAAATTTAAATGGGGCAGAAAATCCGCTGCACTCCTCGTTCTCGGTATTATACTTTTACTCGGTCTTCCCTCGGCTTTAGGTTACGGCGTTTTGAGTGGTATCGCGCCGCTGGGAATGAAATTTCTGGATTTCTTCGATTTCATCAGCAACAGCGTTCTTATGCCTATCGTTGCATTTCTTACCTGCATATTTGTCGGTTACGTTATTAAGCCGCAGACTATTACAAATGAGGTTGAAATAACAGGCAAATTCAAAGGTGAAAAACTCTTTAATGTCACCATTAAATATTTTGCTCCCATATGCATCGTCCTTATTCTTATTTCTTCAGTTTTGAGTGCCTTCGGCGTTATTAAGATATAAAGCTTAATCTGACTTTATTAAAAGCCTTCCTTTACTAATATAAGGAAGGCTTTTTGTTGTATCCATGTCGTTATTCCAATGGGTTTCCGTCTTTAGGAAGCTCTGTAATCTCATCGGTAAAACCGAAAATGTAATCAGCAGATATATTATAATATTGGCATAGTTTGATAATATCATCAACCGTGAACCGTACATCTCCGGTTTCCAAGAGAGTGTATCCCTGTCGTCTTCTTTTTATGTAAGTCATAATTCAAACAGACCTTTACTATTAATTATGACAAATTAAGTAGTACCGCCTTTACGCAAGACTTATCGTTAATTAAGATTTTACTTAAGATTAGGATCACCGCTTACCGAGCGCGTTATCGGGTCAGTATAATATACTGTTCCGTCATCCAATATCATATACGCACGTGCAGTATATTCAGTATCCAGCTTATCACTGCCGATATTAGTCAAAGCCGCTGTAAATGTGTAGATACCGTCATTATCTGCATAGACATTGCAAAGATAGGTGGCGGGCAAGCGTTTTATACCGTTATCATTATTATTAAGCGTGATATCGCTTATTCCCGAATCAGCACGCACAAGAAGGGTTCCGATTTCAGCAATATCAGTTGCAGAAATCTGTTGTCCTTTTACTGTGAAGTAATCAGTATTGATAGCAGTTACAAAACGAAGCTTGTATTCACCTGTGCTTTCATCCTGAACCTTGGTCTGTGCACCAAGCATAACAAAATCCTTCTGTCCGTAGATCTCCATCTCCCAGATATTCGGAGGATATTGACTTGTGCAATTCTCCATATAAACACGAACGAATTTTGCTTTTACTTCAGTCTCAAGAGTATACGTTTCAATTGTCGATCTCATGCTTGAATCAATAACATTATCTTCTTCTATGGAGTCAGTTATATCTATCCAAGTTTCACTGTCAACAGAATACTCGAGCCTTCTGTCGGAATGGCCATATTCATTAGTGCTCCAATATATCTTGACCTGATTAAACATATAAAGACCGTCAAACTCAATTCCTACCCAAGCATAGTCAACGCCGTTTTCATCAACGTTGGGGAAGTTATTACCGTTAGCTGAGGTATTATAATAGCTCCAAGGCTGACCTGAGCCGATAATACCGTCATTAAGCAAGGTGGCAGGTCTTTCCTTTAAGCCGCTGCTTGTATTATACCAAGCAGAATTGGGATCGTCACACACACCGGTACCTTCAGGTGCAATATTCTCCAAGGAAATTATCGGCAAATTCACTCTGATTGCAGAGGTCGTTGCAGAGGTCGAATCAGAAAGCCTTGTAATTTTAAATACAAGATCTACAATATTCTCCGATGTTGAAAGCTTGAGTCTTCCGTCGAGTGCGATAAGCGATTTATCGCTTGACGAATAAATTTCTATCGAATAACCCTCAGGTACAGTTGGTAACGACAAGGTAGTATCAGTATTATTAACCACTACTGAAGTTATGGTTGATGCAACCTGTTCTGCAGTAATATCAACATTTTTAGCCTTTAAGGTATATATATCAATATTATCATAGTAAACCGTGTTAGCAGAGTTACGGTTAAGACCGACCTTTATCATACCGACATTTACTGCCGCTTCGCGGAAATTGTACGAAACAGGATCGGTATCATTTACCGATATCGTAAACAGCTTGTTATCTGTGTCACTTTCGATCTTAATATGATACCACTCACCTGCATTGTACGGAAGCGAGGATATCTTTTTAACACTTCCACCGATGTCAACATAAATACCGTCACCGCGGAAATCGACCTGAGTGATAATCTTACCGTTGGAATCGCAAAGGAAGAAATAGCCTGAATTTGTATTTTTAACAGCCATATCAAATTCAGTAATCACGTTACCCGTCGCGGCGGGGAAGGTCTGTGTATGATATCCTGAAGTACCACCGCCAATAGCTGATGAAACGACAGTTAGTACCTTATTATTACTATCATCCGTTACGGTTAAGTACTGCTTATCGGTAGTGACATTCATAGGCCAATCAAGCTTTTCATTAACGGTATAATCTTCAAAGTCATCTGTGTAAATACTTTCTTTTACGATACCGCCGTTTGGATCAACGCATACCATTGTTGACGCAGAAAGCATTCCGTCTGCCGTTACCATCTCAATACGTGTAATACCGTTACCTACTGCTGTAACGGTGCCATCATCAGAAACGGTCGCAACAGCTTCGTTGGTCGAAGAATATCTGATATCAGAAATACTGTATGGCGAAACCGAAACACCGACAGAAGAAGTATCCCCTACGGCAAGGCTAATTACAGAGGGGGATGATATACTGTAACGGTAATTTGCCATAATGTTGTCAAATCCGCTTCTGCCGTAAAGTGTGGGGCAGAAATCATTATTATTAAACAATGCCTCCCAATCTGCCCACAGGGCATCATACTCACTAGCAACAGCCTGTAAAGCAGAAACATTACGTGCTCCGGTAAGCTTCATTTCCTGCGAAAGAATTGCGGCAGTGAAAAGACGCTCGGTAATGGAATAAAGATCAAGACCGTATTCACACGTTACCTCAATGAAATCCTTGCAACCAAGGCTGTCATCCAAGGTTGCGGCAAGCTCGACCATTTCAGTCCAGAGAGATACACTGTATCTGCGTTCATTAAGCTTTGTATAACTGCCGTCAACTTCCCTATTGGCATACATAGTATTGACGCAGTTATTGAAAAGGCTTGAATTAATACTTGAATCACGCATCCAGTTAACTTCAAGCATAGGTGCAGAGTTAGTTGCCTTTCCGTAAAGAACTGCATCAGCGGATTTTAATGCAATCTGTAAGAAGGTTTCAGCGTCGCTATTGCTCATGCCTAATTCTTCTTTTGCATACTGTTTAACTAAATCTTCGTCGCTTTGTGAAGTATCCTGAGCCCATTTATGCAAAACATATGCATTTAAGTCGCACCAAAGCTCGCTTCCGTCGGGCTGACCTTCTTCGCCGTTAACATAAGGGCCGCCCCAACCGCCGCCGCGGGACCATGTCCAGATACCAACAACCTTGCTATCCTTGCAGTTAACAACATCACGAAGACACTGAGCCTCATCATCGCTCATCTGCCATTCATATTCAGGGAAGCCGTTGATTACTCCACCTGCAATATAGTTGGGATGAGCACCCTTGCCTTCGTATTCTCTTGCACACTGTATTTCAATAATCTGCTGATGATTACCGATACCGATAGTCTGGTTAAAGGTATAGTTTCTCCAGAAGTCACCTGCAGTGTGCTTAATTGCAATATAAAGATTTTCGTGAGGCTCAACCTGATTTGTTATTTCAAGATAAAGAGATGGAGAAGTGGTAAAGCTGCCGTCGCCCGTTTCTGTGGACCAAGTACGGTATACTACTTCTTTACCGTATTTATCACAAACCTCATCACGGAAAAAATTAAGTAAGGTTACATGGTCATTTGCTTTAGTACCACTGACAGCAATGGGATTATTCCCGAAATGATATCCCGAGTAATAGCCAACGTAACTTTCGCCGTAACGGGGATAAATACCGTCAAGGTCGGGGAATTCGGTAAAAATCTCTCTTACCATTTCTGTCAAAACTTCTTTTGTTTTGGCTTTGTTGATATCGATTTTATTATTAGTTAAAATCTGGTCGCCGTAAAGAGTTTTCATGGAATTGGGGAGAGAAACAAAGTCCATCATAAAATAAACTTTAAGTCCTGCTTCCTTAGCTTCCTTATATTTTTGTGTATATTCCTGTTTCTTCTGTTGCACCCAATTATATCCGTCACTACCCTCAGGGAATATGTTTTTATCATAATCCTGCCAATCTATTGCAAGGTGAGCAGATTCAGATAAAAAGAATACCTTACCGGTCAATCCGCGCCGGGCAAGGAATTCAACATCGTCATACTCTGTGATATATGGTGTTGCTCCTGGATTATCATGCACCATATCAGTGCGGATTTCCAAAGTGCGTGTAACCTCATCGCCGTTACCTGCCGCAAAACTAACCGCAGGACACAGCTGCAAGACAATAGTTATTGCAAGTATTACCGAAAATAACCTTTTAAGTTTCATACTGATTCCTCCTTAAATATGGTTGTTATAAAAGATAAAGCTTCATATCAAGTAATGAAGCTTTATCTTTTCAGTTATTAATAATTAGATAGAGGGATCATCACTAACACAACGTGTTACTGCATCTGTGTAATATGTAGTTCCATCCGTCAATACAATATACGCACGTGCAGTGTATTCAGTATCTAACTTATCACTGCCAATATTAGTGATAGCGGCTGTATAAGTATAGATTCCGTCAGCTTCTGCATCTACGTTGCAAAGATACGCCGTACCTACATTTTTAATAGCACTATCCTTATTGTCAAGAGTGATATCGGTTATACCCGAATCTGCTCTTACAAGGAGAGTTCCGATCTGAGCTATATCACTTGCAGAAATCTTTTGACCTTCTACTGTGAAGTAGTCAGTATTGATAGCAGTTACGAAACGAAGCTTATATTCACCTGTGCTTTGATCCTGAACCTTCGTTTGCGCACCAAGCATTACAAAATCCTTCTGTCCGTAAATTTCCATTTCAGACATAGCGGGAGGATACGGACTCTTACAGCCTTCCATATATATGCGAACGTATTTTGCCTTAGCTGTGCTATCAAGATTATATGATTCAACTGTATTAGGTGAAGCAACAACATTTTCGCCGTCAAGTGCGTAGGATACATCTACCCAAGTGTTACCGTCTGCCGAATACTCAAGACGTCTGGAAGTGCAGTTGGCATATTCATTAGTGCGCCA
>CAYRPK010000071.1:0-7085 GCA_964426175.1 uncultured Eubacteriales bacterium
TTGATTGATTAAAAGCCGCCCAAAGGGACTGCCTGCTCTATCGCAGGTGTCCCTTCGGAAGTCCTTTTTTGTGTTTGTGTCCGCAAGGACACAACATCATTTTGCTTGCTTAAACAAAACTAAGTTACCTTCGGCAAACGATGTTATGGCTACGCCATAATTGGATGTGTAAGTGATAATCCTAAGCCTATCAAATACTTATTAATAGTAAAGCCTTGTATAAAACAGGGCTTTATTTTTTGTCATAACGGTGGACAAAGCCACATACATTTTATCAAGTAATGAAAAAGGAATGGTAAAATGGATAAGGATTTTGAATGTGCAATAAGCTTATTACCTGAAGAATTACGAGCTTGTAAAAATTGCCTTAAAAACAGCACAAATAATGTAACAGAAATCAGAATTAGAAGTGGAAAGGCAATATCCTTTACAGAGCTTGGTAGGCAGATACAATCAAAGCTTGTGACAGATGCCAAGACTGTGGAGAATATATTTGTTCGACTTTGCGGAAATTCTGTTTTCGCGCATCAAGAGGACATAAAAAACGGCTATATATCTCTTGATAACGGTATAAGAGTGGGCATTTGCGGTTCAGCAGTTTTAGATGATATCGGTATAAAAAATATCAGCCAGATTACAGGTCTTAATATCCGTGTTGCACGATATATAAAAGGTGCATCACGACAAATTTTACCTTACATTATTCAGGAGGAAAGAATTAGGAATACTTTGGTTTTCGGGCCACCGCTATCGGGCAAAACAACGGTATTACGTGACCTTATATGTCAGCTTTCCGATTTAGGAAAAAAAGTTGCGGTAATTGATGAACGCAGGGAACTATCCGTTGTCAGAGATGCATGCATATATGCGGATTTTTTTGTAGGATATCCAAGAAAAACGGGAATTGAGCAGGCAATAAGATGCTTTTCTCCCGATGTAATAATTTTTGATGAGCTTGGGAACGGTGACGATATCGACGGTCTATTTGCCGCAATAGATACCGGAGTTGCGATTATTACTACGGCTCACGGTGAAAGCATTGAAGCCTTGAAAAGGCGTAAGCTTCTTAAAAGTGCGATGGATGAAAAGATTTTTGATTTAGCGGTTCAGCTTGGTACTGATGAAAATATCGGAAAAATTGAAGATTATTTTATTCTTAATGAAGGATGTGTATGTTTATGAAGCTGATGGTTTGTTTTATGCTCATAATCTTGGGAGCATCGACGGGTGTGACTGTTGCCATGAATATGACGGAACGTGTGGCATTGCTTAAGAAGCTTCAACGCTTTATCAAGATGATTGGGGAAATGACGGGATATAATCCTAAAAATCTTGACGAGATGGTGGAGGATATTAAAAACAGCTCTGAGTTTTTGGATTGTATGCCGATAAATGAGCTTGACTGTTCGGTTATTAAAGAAAAGGGGTTTAATATTGCGTGGGAAAAGTCACTTCATAAAAACTCAGGATATCTAAAGATGAGTGACAGAGAGCTTCTTTCTGCTTTTGGTGAAAGCTTGGGAAGAAGCGACTGTGATACTCAGCGAAGGCATTGTGACTATTATGCGGAAAAAATGGAACAAGTGATTATGAATGCTGACGAAGAGGCTAAAAAGAAAGGCAGACTTTATGTTTCATTAGGAACAATGGCAGGAGTTTTTGCTGTAATAATGTTTATTTAACAAGGGCGTGGCAGTATGCAGGTGGATTTTATTTTTAAAATAGCGGCAATAGGCATTATTGTGGCAGTATTAAATCAAGTGCTTATTCGTGCAGGACGTGAAGACCAAGCGATGCTTACTACGCTTGCAGGAATAATTGTAGTGCTTTCAATGGTTGTAAAGGAGATCAGCGGACTGTTTTCAACTATCAGGAGCTTATTTGGACTGTAATGGACATTATTGCATTGATTCTTTTAGGGGTGACGGGGATAGTATTAAGTCTGACTCTAAAGCAGCACAGTCGTGAATTTGCTGTCCTTGTATCAATCACGATTTGTATTGTTATTCTTACAGCAGGAGCGAGTTTATTAAGTCCTGCCGTTACTTTTATAAATACACTTGCTGAAAAAACTGATGGCGAAGAGTATGTAAAATGCTTACTGAAATGCGTTGGAATATGTTGTTTGGCTTCTTTTGCACAGGATTTGTGTATTGATAATAATGAGCGTTCTATTGCTTCTTCGATTGAGCTTGCAGCGCGTGCGGCCGTGGCTGTTACAGTACTTCCTATACTTAAGTCACTTGCCGAAATTGCATTTAGTTTAGGCTGAAAAGATTATGATAAAAAAAATTGTGATGTTTATAGCGGCTTTACTGTTGCTTTTTCCTTTGACGGTCAAAGCAGACGAATACGGTGAACTTGACGGCATTATTCCCGACGAAGTACGTGAGGTAATGGAAGAAATGGATATTTACAGTCTTGATACTGAGACTGCTGCATCTTTTTCTGTAGCCGATTTTATGTCTGCTATAATTCCCAATATTGAAAAAAACATTAAAACGCCGTTAAAATCGCTAAGCGGAATTTTTTGCGTACTTCTAATAGCTGCGGTGTTAAATATATTAAAACGCAGCGATGGAGGGAGCAAAACATATGATATTGCCGTAGCTGCGGTTTGCGCTTTGTGCACGCTTGCACCGGTCAGTCAGGCAATTATTGAAATCGCTGCTGTAATTCAGGCACTAACTGATTTTATGTTGGGATATGTACCTATCTATACGGGATTAATGATAGCATCAGGAACTCCAACAGCAGCAGCAACTTACAGTAGTGCACTGATTATTACAGGGGAGGTATTCTCACAGCTTTCCGATAAAACCATTGTGCCTCTGACGGGCATGGTTTTAGGAATTTCGGTGCTTTCGGGCGTAAGCTCAAATGAAATTTTTGTTAAGCTTCCTTCGGCGGCAAAAGGTATTACTCGATGGCTCTTTGTGACAGTTACTTCACTGTTTGTAGGCTTGTTATCTGCACAGACAGCTATTGCATCGGCAGGAGATACATTATTACTAAAAAGCGGAAAAATGTTTGCAGGATTTGTACCTGTGGTAGGTTCTTCACTGTCTGAAGCATTTAATGTTACGGTGGGAAGTATGTCTGTGGTCAAGTCGGGAGTAGGTATCTTTGGAATAATAGTTATTCTGATAATTTTTATACCACCTCTTATAAAGATGATAATCTGGACAGGCGGAATACGCCTTATGACTGCGGCGTCAGATACATTGGGAACAAAAGGAATGAAAAATGTTTTGTCCGGTGTTGCCGATGCCCTTGATATGCTGATTGCGGTATATGCATCAGTAGGTGTGATTTTTGTGATTTCAACAGCAGTCATGATAAAGGTGGCAGTATAAAATGGAAGGAATAAGAACCATAGCAGTGTCGATAGGATGCACAGCACTTATTTGCGGTCTTGTTGAGATGATTGCGCCAAAAGACAGATTTAAAGGAATAATAGAAACGGTAATAGGATTGTTTGCACTTATATCAGTTGTAGCTCTGTTTAAGGGGTACAGCTTTGATTCGGAAAAACTTAGTGTGACTGTTGCGGAAATCAGCAGCTCTGCACAGCAATCTTTTGATAAAACGCTTGAGCAGGAATATACAGATGTAATATACAGATGCTTTGAAGAAAAACTTAAGGAAAATGGTGTTGATTATGATAATATCAGCATTGTGACGGCTGTAAAGGATAATAACCTTACAGTAGAAAAGGTCGTTATTGTGACTAAACAAGACGGGGATATAATAAAAAAAATCGGTGATGAGCTTGGTATAATAACAGAGATTGAAAGGAATGCTCCGACGGATGATTAATGCAGCTGCGGAAAAGTTAAAAGGATTATTTAAGCGAGAAAATCGTACCAAATTTTTGATAATTATGCTGATTTCAGTAGCAATGTTGATATTTATTTCCGAAATGCTATCAGATGGAGAAACAGTCAACGAAAGTACTGAAGCTGAGGGATATGATATTGATACAGTGACACTTCAAACTGAAGAAAGGATGGAAAAAATACTTGAAAATATAAATGGTGTGGGGAAGGTAGAAGTAATGGTGACATTTGAAGGCGGTGTGAAAAATACATATGCAGTTGAGCGAGCTACTACTGAGGAACTTAGCGAAAATCAAGATGGTGATAAAGAGGAACGTAATGAAATCAGTGAGAAGTACATAATTATAGATAACGGCAACGGAGAGGAGGCGTTAATAGAGTATTTTACTTTACCAAAAGTCAGCGGTGTTGTGGTAGTGTGTGACGGTGGCGGAAGTACCGCTGTAAGAGAGAGAGTAATCAGCGCTGTTACGACTGCTCTTAACATCGGCAGTGACAGAGTGTATGTAACTCAACGAAACTAATTTTAGAAAAGGATGAAGGTACTATGAAGAAAATTAAGAAAAAGACAATAGTTATTGCGGCGATGCTTATGCTTTTGGGCGGTGCCTTGTATGTTAATTGGCAGCTTTCCGGAACACAGATTTCTTTAACTGAACTTGTCAATGGTAATAAAAATTTAGGTGAGGCACTGTTGGTTGATAATAATTCTGTTGTTTCTCAAACGGAAGAAGAGGTCGATGCTACAGATGAGGAATTTACTCAAATGCGACTTGAACGTCAACAGTCTAGAGATGAAAGTATCAGTGTTTTAAAAAGTGTAACAGAGTCAGAGGATTTATCAAATGAGGAAAAAAAGAGCGCGGCAGATACATTAGCACAGGTGGCTAAAGCTATTGAAAGCGAAACAACCATTGAAAACCTTGTAAAAGCCAAGGGATTTAATGAGTGTATGACGTATATCGGAGAAGAAAGTGTAACGGTTACTGTGCGTACAGAATCTGAGCTGACACAGGCAGAGGCAGGTCAAATCAGAGATATTGTAGTAGGAGAAACGGGATTATCTTCAGATAAAATAAAAATAGTTGAAGTAATGTAAAAAAGATATTGAAGTTTTTTTGGATGTGTGATAAAATATATAAGCAAGTATTTATGCCTTATTCTGAAAGGACGGTATATTATGGAAATTAATAAAAATGAATACAGCGATGAGAGCAATCTCAAGATATCAGAGGCAGTTATTGCCAAGATAGCAACAACTGCTGCAACCGATGTTGCAGGGGTTGCCTCCCTTACCTCAAGCTCGGCTTCACAGAGTGTTAAGAGAGCATTGGGAATAAAGGGTGAGGCAAAGGGCGTATCTATTTCGGTAGCAGGCGGAGAAGTTGTTGTTGACCTGTTTATCAATGTTTTATACGGAGTTAATGTTAAGGCAACTGCAGAGGCTGTTCAGGCGAATGTGCGCTCAGCTATTGAGAACATGACCGGCATGATCGTTGCAAAAGTTGATGTAGCGGTCGTCGGATTGGTCTTTGACACGGAGAATAAAGGTAAGCAGGAGGAATAAGCCTGCTTAAAAAGCCCTCCGTAAATATGTGGAGGGCTTTGATTTTTATTAAGTTTAATCGAAAGGATTTAAGCGCGCTGTCGGCGCGCGGGTTTAAATATGACAAGGACAGAAGCGCGTGAATTAGCATTTTATATTGTATTTGAACATTCTTTTTCAGGGGAATCTGTGGAGGATATTATCGAAAACAGCACCTTGGCAAGGGATATAAATGTACCGAGCTTTTCAAGGGAGCTGTCAAAAGGTGTAATTGATAATATTACAGCTATTGACGAAAAAATAACTGCTCATTCAAAGGGCTGGAGTGTTGAACGTATATCAAAGGTCAGTCTTGCTGTTTTGCGCGTCTCAATATATGAAATGCTCTTTTCCGAGGATGTACCTGTCAGTGTAGCTATTAATGAAGCGGTGAATCTTTGTAAGACCTATGCAGGCGAGGATGAATATGTCTTTGTGAACGGTATATTGGGTGCGGTTGCACGTGCGAACGATACTCAGGGGGAATAAGCGGAATGGTTTTGACCGTAACGTCGCTGACGCGCTATATAAAATCTATTATTGAAGGGGACGAGCATCTTACCACCGTTCTCCTTGAGGGTGAGATTTCTAATTTTACAAATCACCGTGCTACCGGACATTTTTATTTTTCGCTGAAGGACGACGGCGCGGTTATTCAAGCTGTGATGTTTCGCTCTTCTGCGGCTCATGTTGATTTTGCGCCGCAAAACGGCATGAAGGTTTTGGTAAAGGGCAGAATTTCTCTTTACGAAAAAAGCGGGCAGTATCAAATTTATGTAACGCAAATGCAGCCCACCGGCTTGGGAGATTTACATGTTGCCTTTGAAAAGCTAAAGAAACAGCTTTTTGAGGAAGGTCTTTTTGATAAGGAGCATAAGCTTCCTATACCGCGTTATCCGCAAAATATAGGTGTTATTACTTCAAAAACAGGCGCAGCACTGCAGGATATTCTCACTGTATTGCGACGGAGATATCCTATAGCAACTGTTTATGTATATCCTGCCTTGGTGCAGGGTGACGGTGCGGCTGACAGTGTCATAAAGGCGTTGGATTATTTTGAAAATCATAGGATTGTTGATGTCATAATAATGGGGCGCGGTGGTGGTTCCATTGAGGACTTATGGGCGTTTAACGAAGAAAAACTCGCAAGAAAGATTTATTCTTTAACTATACCTGTTATTTCTGCAGTAGGTCATGAAATTGATGTAACTATCAGTGATTACGTGGCGGATTTGCGCGCACCTACGCCTTCTGCAGGCGCTGAGGTCGTTGCGCCGGATGTGTTTAAGCTTAAGGACAGGCTTGAAAATGCATCGGTTAAGATGCGCAGTGCTATCCGAAGTAAAAGCGAAAAACAACGTCACCGTCTTGAAGCTTTACTTGCAAGACGTGGGTTATCTGAACCGCAAAGTGTATTTGATAGGAAGCGCCAGCTTCTTGATAATATTGTTATACAGCTGTCGAATTCAGCGCAGGCCAATGTTGCAAATGAAAAAGGCCGTATTGCACTTTTGGCATCAAGACTTGAGGCAATCAGTCCAATATCTGTTATGACACGCGGCTACAGCGTTGCACTGTCAGAGGGACGAAGAGTTGTTTCGGTAAACGATATTGAAGAAGGCGGAAACCTTGAGCTTTTGCTCAAGGACGGCACTGCAGAC
>CAYRPK010000072.1:0-7059 GCA_964426175.1 uncultured Eubacteriales bacterium
ATTCCGCTGGTTACTATACCGCCTGCCTGTGCAATTCCCATACCCAAAACAGTTGCAATCTTCGCACCGTAAGATGTTGCATCTCTTGTACCTACTATGGCAAATGACGGAATTCTGTCAACATCGGGAAGCTGACCGTCAACATATAAAACCAACGGTGCAGTAGGAATATCTTTCAATTTCTGCGGATAACGTTCATCATCTTGAGTGATAATCGAATATCCTTTTTCATAGCAATGCTCGATAATCCATTTTACTCGGTCAAGGGATTTATCGCGCAATTTTACTAAATCTACACGCGAAAGGCAACTCAAGCCGCTATATTTTTCTTCATCATATATGGCATCCGGAGAACCGTAAGTATCAAGCAATTCATCGGTCTTTACCCCTGCCATCTGAAATCTCTCGGCGAGCCATACCCATTTTTCAAGCATAATAACGACCTTCCTTTCAACGGATGAAAAAATGAAATTCACCTTCGGTCTATGACAGATGATACATAAATATTGCCGCCGCAACAGCTGCATTAAGGGATTCAGCACCGCCGTTCATACCGATATATACTTTTCTATCAGCATGTTCTATAGCTTTTTGCGTTAAACCGGCGGCTTCATTTCCTATCATTACCGCAACAGATGATAAATCCTTAGTAGTCTTTAGCTCAGTCGCTTCTTTATCAAGAACAGCCGCCAGCAGTGTTACTCCGCAATTTTTTAGTTTGTCGACTGCCGCTTCAACACTAATGTCGGCAATAACAGGAACTC
Organism: uncultured Eubacteriales bacterium; assembly: GCA_964426175.1. GTDB lineage: Bacteria > Bacillota > Clostridia > Oscillospirales > CAJFTT01 > CAYRPK01. Next base: position 765 of record CAYRPK010000072.1, read on the forward strand.
TGAAAATTCCACCCATGGTAGAACGCATAACCTTAGGCGCATATACATCTGCACAGCCTTCAGTTAAAATAACTCCGTCAAAGCCAAATGCATCCGCTGTTCTTATGACTGTACCTATATTCCCCGGGTCACCGACACGTTCAAGAAGAACATATTTGCCGTTTTTACAAATATCACACCGAGGCATGGTTTCAGAAGATATTACTGCGGTAATTCCCTGAGGTGTTTCAAGGTCAGAGATTTTATGCATTACTTCACTTGATACAATAAACAGATTTTTGCAAATTTCGGTATACTTTTCATAAATCTTATCGTCTTTTTTCAGAGCATTTTCATCAACAAATATACTTTCGGGCAAAATTCCGCAAGTTATCGCCTCATCGACCATAACTTTATTTTCTATGACAAGCTTCTTTTCATTTTTGCGAAAGCTTTTGTCCGTCAAAAGGCGGGATACATATTTGATTTTAGGGTTACTTCTACTGTCAATTTTAATGACATTCACGCTCTATTCCTCCCGTTATGCCGTAGTTTAACACTTCCGCAAAAACGAAGAATACCCGAGGCAAACGCTCGGGTACATTTCATTATAATGCTGCTTTTGCAGTTTCAACAAGCTTTGCAAAGCCTGCTGCATCGTGAATTGCCATCTCGGAAAGCATCTTTCTGTTAAGAGTAATGCCTGCCTTTTTAAGGCCGTTCATGAAGGTCGAATAGTTCGTACCGTTTAACTTGCAGGCTGCGGAAATTCTCGTAATCCAAAGACGACGGAAATCGCGCTTCTTCTGCTTTCTGCCTATAAATGCATACTGCAGAGACTTCATAACTGCTTCGTTAGCTGTGCGGTAGAGCTTGCTCTTGCCGCCGAAATAGCCCTTTGCTAATTTTAATGTTTTATTTCTTCTCTTGCGAGTAGAAAGTGCACCCTTTACTCTTGCCATTTTAATATCCTCCTGAAATCAAGTTGTAATTACGCATAAGGCAGCTGCTTTTTAATAGCTGCAACATTAGTGCTGTCTGCATAAGCAGCCTTGCGAAGGCCTCTCTTACGCTTAGTGGTCTTCTTGTTAAGAATATGGGACTTATTGGCATGAGCACGCTTAACCTTTCCGTTCTTGGTAAGCTTAAATCTCTTCTTTGCGCCGGTATGAGTTTTCATTTTAGGCATAATTTTTTCTCCTCTCGAAATTTCCTTTTACTTTGACTGTTTCGGTGCTAAAAATAAAGCCAAACTGCGACCTTCCATTTTTGCAGGTTTATCAAGGGTACTGTATTCACTGCAAGCTTCAGCAAATTTTTCAAGAAGCTCTGCACCGAGGCTTGTGTGTGCCATCTGGCGACCTCTGAATCTTACCGATACCTTGACCTTATCTCCGCTTTTAAGGAACTTAATCGCGCTGTTGATTTTGGTATTAAGGTCATTAGTGTCGATGGTAACCGACATGCGTATTTCCTTAGTATCAACAACCTTCTGATTTTTTCTTGCTTCCTTTTCTTTCTTGGACTGCTCAAAACGGTATTTTCCGTAATCCATGATTTTACAGACCGGCGGTACGGCCTGAGGAGCAATTTGCACAAGATCGAGATTTCTGTCCTCAGCTATACGAAGCGCATCAGCAGGCTTCATAACACCAAGCTGCTCGCCCTGTTCATCAATAACTCGGACCTCCTTATCTCTGATCTCTTCGTTTATCAAAAGCTCTTTGCCTTTAATATCAGACACCTCCAACTTGTATTTACAAAGCGAAAAAACACGGACACATACAAAATGCGCCCGTGTAACCTTTTCCGTTAAGGTATTTACCCTGTCGAGATTAATTCCGCAAGGTGAGAACGGTCAACATTCTGCTTTGTTTTTCGTATAATACCATGTTTTTAATTTCTTGTCAAGCATTTAATTGTAAAAAATTTATCTTGACAAAGGGTTATCATAATTTTCCTGTATATTCTTCAAGACACAGGCCCTGTTCGTAGATTTCCGTTGCCGCCTCTATTCCCACATAGCGAAAATGCCACGGCTCGTAATCTATCATGGTTATATCTTCCTTATCCTTGGGATAACGCAAAATAAAGCCGTATTTGTGCGCATTTTCCATAAGCCATTTGCAAAGCTCGTAATCTTCAAAGCTCTGAGAAAGCTTTCCGAATTCATTATAAGCCTGCCATGAATAAATATCAAATGCAAGACCTATGCAATGCTCACTCGTACCTGTGGGTGCTGTTTTAGTCACTCCTGCAGCAGCATCTTCTCTTGTAGAACCGGGATGAGAATTGAGCCATTTGTTGATGGCTTGCTCATACAGATTTTTTTGATAAGCATATGTTCTGTAAGCCGAATAAACAATCGGTTTATGTCCTGCCTCTCTTGCTGCCTCGAGAAAAGCTGCCAAAGGTTCTGCCGCGCGTTTATCCGCCTTGTATTCGGTATCACCTCTGTCCGTCGTGCTTTCAGGTAAAACAGTAAGTTCAGGTGACTCACTGTCTTCCTCAAGAAGTACATACTTTTTGTTGACAACGCTTAAAATATCGTATCCGACACCCTCGATATATATAATTTCTCCGCTTTTGTTTTCCGTAGTATCATCACCTACTCCAGAAGGTACTGTGGATTCTGTTGCCGTCGTGCTTTGTGTTGCGGAAAGGCTTTCATCCGAATCACTTACTTCCTCAGAGGAAAGGCTTTCATCCGAATCGCTGACTACCTCAGAAGTATAATTTTCTGATGAAGAGGAAGTAGGACTTGATTTATACGCAGGCACGATTCCCGATGAAGTATCTTCATCCACATCGCAAGAAGTAAGAATAACACCGCAAAAGCATATAGCAACAGCCACACATAGCATCCGTTTTACTGTTTTCATTATTATGCCATTCCTTTCAAAAATAGACCTGATTAATCCTTAATAAAAGCATCAAATGCACAAAATGCCATATAAACATCAAGCTTGGAGGTAACCTCTAAGGGTGCATGCATAGAAAGTACAGGTACTCCCAAATCAACAACATCAACATTAAGATTAGCAATATACTTTGCTACTGTACCGCCGCCACCCTGGTCGACCTTACCTAATTCACCTGTCTGCCATACGATCTCACCGTCATCAAGTATACGGCGTATCTTGCCCATGTATTCCGCTGATGCGTCACTTGTATCCCCCTTGCCTCTGCCGCCGGTATATTTGGTAATAACTACGCCGTGATTAATAAAGGAGGCGTTATTGCGCTCCATTACTTCGGGATAATTGGGATCAAACGCAGCATTTACGTCAGCCGAAAGGCACTGAGATTTGGATAAAACTCTGCCGCCTGTGGTTCCCTGCGTTGCCGCAATATCGTCGATAAAGAATTCAAAGACATGACTTTGCATACCGGTATTACCGTCACTGCCGGTTTCTTCTTTATCAGCAAGCACAGTAACTACAGTTTTTTCGGGAGCTTCCGCATTAAGTGTTGCCATAAGTGCGGTATATGCACATACTCTGTCATCCTGACCGTACGCACCTACCATACTCCTGTCAAAGCCGATATCTCTCGCCTTAAATGCAGGTGTCACTTCAAGCTCAGCCGAAAGAAAATCCCCTTCAGTAATGCCGTAATTATTGTTAAGAATATCCAGAACGGCGAGCTTGACCTTTTCACTTGCTTCATCATCCTTAAAAGGACGACTTCCTACTAAAATATTAAGTGCTTCACCCGAAATTCCCTCGGAAAGCTTTTTCGCCATTTGATCTTTTGCAAGGTGGGGCAAAAGGTCAGTCACCGTAAACTGAGGATCACTGTCATTTTCACCTATACATACATTTATCTTTGTTCCATCCTTCTTAACCACAACACCGTGAAGCGAAAGAGGAATAGCTGTCCACTGATATTTCTTTATTCCACCGTAATAGTGTGTCTTGAAAAGACAAATCTCATTATCCTCATAAACAGGACAGGGCTTTAAATCAAGTCTGGGTGAATCAATATGTGCCGCTAAAATGCTGACACCTTCCCGAAGCGGCTTCTTACCGAAAACAGTCAGAATGAGGCTTTTTCCGCGATTATTGAGATAAACCTTATCTCCTGCGTTATATTTTTTATCTGCCTCAAACTCAGTAAAGCCCTTTTCTTTTGCAAGCTTTATTGCCGCTTCTACTGCCTCTCGCTCAGTCTTCGCGGCATCAAGAAAGCTCTTGTATCCCTCACAAAATTCGTCTGCCGCAATAACACGTCCGTTATCAACAATATCACATGCGTGCTTTGCCTTATAAAAAAGCTCATTTTTGCGAATCTGACCAACTGTTTTTTCCATCATCAACCAATCCTTTCGATTATTTTATCACATTGACTGTAAAGCTCATTTATCTCGCCGTTATTTATTATGATGTAATCGGCTCTGCCTTCGTATTCGACCATATCCTGCTGAACATTCAATCTATCTTCTGCCTGCTTCTCTGTTAAGCCGTCACGCACCATAATGCGTTTAAGTTTTACATCTCTGTCTGCATTAACAAAGATTACCTTATCGCACATTTTATCTCCGCCGCTTTGATATAAAAGTGGCGCGTCAACAATTATTATACCTGCGTTTGAACCTTTATATTCCAAAACCTGGCGATGCATTTCTTCTAAAATAAAAGGGTGCGTTATCTTTGAAAGTTGCTTAGCTGAAAGGCTGTTTGTAAAAGCCTTTTTCGCTAGCGCTGACCTTATAACCTGCCCGTTTTCGTCAAGGATGTCCTTACCGAATGCGAGGCAGAGATTTTTAATAACATCCTCATTAAATATAGCCTTGCGTGCTATAACATCAGCATCGACAATTTTGGCACCCATCCTTTCAAAGTACATAGCAACGGTACTTTTACCCGCACCCGTCATGCCTGTTAATCCTAAAACACAGCTCATTCTACATCAATCACCTTAAATTCCGCCGCTCGAAGAAGACGGTTATTTATAGCAAGACCTATCCCTGAGTTCTCTTCAACAGAAACGAGCACCTCATCAAGCTCCATTTCATCAGCTTTTCTTAACGCATCAAATATCAAACGTGCTTTATCTTCTTCATTTTCACCTATGTCTATACGTTTTACGCCTCTGGGTAGCTTTTGCTTTAAGAAACATATAACCGCCGCATTTTTATCGGCATAATTTTTTGCAAACTCAAAAATTTTATTCCTTGTTCCTTTTAATAAAATTACTTTGGCTTTAGGCGAATAATGCTTATGTGCCGTTCCGGGAGAAATAGGTTTTTCACCCTCATTTAACGGTCGTTCTACAGCACTGTCAATTTTGACCTTAACTCCAACGCCTTCAATCATTTCAGGTGTGATACTTCCCGGACGAAGAATAAGGGCAGTACCGCCATCTAACACAGTCAGCACAGTGGATTCAAGCCCCACCGTGCTTTGACCGCCGTCAATAATAAGAGGTATCTTGCCGGATAAATCGTCAAAAACATGCTTTGCCGATGTTGTGCTGGGCTTACCCGACAAATTCGCTGAGGGCGCTGCCAGAGGACACCCTGCCGCTTTTATAAGCGCTCTCGCAGCAGGGTGACTCGGCATACGGATACCCACAGTATCGAGATTTGAAGTGACAACATCTGATATCTGCTCGGATTTTTTGAGTATAATTGTTAAAGGTCCCGGCCAAAATGCATCCATAAGTGCTTTCGCTTCATCGGGAATTGAGCTTACAAGGCTATATATATCTTCCCTTTCAGCTATATGTACAATAATAGGATTATCCTGCGGGCGTCCTTTTACCTTAAATATGGAATTAATTGCATCTTCATTATCTATTCTTGCGGCAAGACCGTATACGGTCTCCGTGGGCATGGCAACTATGCCGCCCTCATTAATGATTTTTCCGCCTATCATTGCCGCGTATTCAATTTCTTGCGCTGTCGCAGCTTTTAAAATTTCTGTTTTCAAATTACGCTTCACCCTGACTTAATTTTTCCGCTTGGTCTGCGGTGATAAGTGCGTCTATAATTTCATTAAGATCGCCGTTTAATATAGCTTCAAGCTTGTATAGAGTAAGCCCTATTCTATGGTCGGTAACACGACTTTGAGGATAATTATATGTGCGTATTCTTTCACTTCTGTCGCCCGTTCCCACCTGACCGCGTCTTTCAGCCGCAATAGCGTCATTCTGTTCACGCTGAGCTGCTTCAAACAGCTTGGAGCGCAATACCTTCATAGCCTTATCCTTATTCTTATGCTGACTTCTTTCGTCCTGACATTCAACAACTATACCCGTTGGCAAATGAGTAATTCTTATGGCAGATTCGGTTTTATTTATATGCTGACCGCCT
>CAYRPK010000073.1:0-1705 GCA_964426175.1 uncultured Eubacteriales bacterium
GAATACCACTGTTTAAAGCATCGGCAAGCTGAACAACAGTTCTTTCGCCCATACCGTACATGAGCAAATCTGCGCCGCTGTCAATAAGGATTGACGGACGAACAGCATCATCCCAATAGTCATAGTGGGCAAAACGGCGTAAAGATGCTTCAAGCCCGCCGATAGCAATGGGAGAGTCGGGATAGACGCTTTTTATCCATTTACAATAAACATTGATTGCTCTGTCGGGACGTTTGCCCATTTTACCGCCGGGAGAATACGCATCCTCGCTTCTGCGGCGTTTTGCTACGGTATAATGCGCGACCATAGAATCAATATTTCCCGAATTGACAAAAAAGGCAAGACGCGGCTTGCCGAAGCGTGAAATATCACGGGCACTTTGAGGCTGAGGGAGGATACATACCTTATAGCCTGCGTTTTCCAACACTCTTGAAACAATGGCCGTGCCAAAGGAGGGATGGTCAACATAGGCATCTCCCGTAACGATAATAATATCGGCTTCGTTCCAACCGTAGCTTTGCATTTCATCTGTTGTTGTAGGTAAAAACGGCATGCATCTTCACTTCCTTTTAAAAACATAAAAGCGAGAAGGACGGCAAGCCGCCGCATCCTTCTCGCTGTCAGACAGGAAAGATTACTTTCTGATAAAGCGCTCGATTGTCTTGACAAAAAGGTCAATATTATCGCCCTCAAGCTTCATATTGAAGGTACCGCTTCCGAGAGAAAGAATTCCAAGAACGCTTTTGCCATCTACACAGTAGGGAGGATTACCAATATAAATGTTACCCTTATAAAGAAGGGACATTTCACAAAAATCCTGTGCATCCTTAACGGAGATAAACTGAACCTTAAATTCTCTGACGTCTTCCTTTGCCATAAAAATTCAATCCTTTCTCATTTTGTTTTTTTCAGTATAGCATATTTTTTATCGCATTGCAATGAAAAACATGAATATTTCTCGTTAAATATTTGCAAAAACAGCTGTGATTTTTTGTGGATTTTTCATATTTGTTGAAAATGCCCATTTGAAAAACTGCGTTAAAAATGCTATAATATACAAGAAATACGTGATTTGTTCGGAGGTTTTTAAATGAAAGAATCAGATATTTCTGAATGTAAGCATAAAATAGGGGAATATGTTGTTTACAAAAACAGCGGTATTTGCAAAATTACCGATATCAGAAATGAACGGTTTCCTAAAATGAAAGACAGACTTTACTACATATGTAGTCCTGTTTATGATGAAGGTGCTCTTGTCTATATTCCTGCGGATAGTGCTGAGGCAGAGCAAAAAATGCGGCGTATTCTTACCGCCCCCGAAATTGACAGTATTATCTCTGCGGCTGAAAATATTGATGCACAGTTGACGGAGGATAGTAAGGCGCGCACGGCTTTTTATGAGCAAAAGCTTTTAAATGGGGATAGAGCCGAGATACTTTGGCTTATTAAAAGGCTTACAAGCGAAAAGCTCGAGCGTGAAAAGCAAAAGAAAAAGCTCTACGCTGCTGATGCAAGAATATTAGCGACTGCGGAAAAGATTATTACTGAGGAATTTGCTTTTACGCTTGGAATTAATAAAAATGAAGTTATTCCATATATTATTGAGCGTGTTAAGAATGTTTAAAGATAAAAAGGACGCTTTCGCGCCCTTTTTATCTTATGCGTATCTGTAATACTCATTTATGATATCATTGTCAAGCGTATA
>CAYRPK010000073.1:1805-6934 GCA_964426175.1 uncultured Eubacteriales bacterium
TAAAAGCAAAAGACTAAGGAAAAAATTAACGCAGCGACTGTAAAAAATGTCACACTTTTTTTCATAAGCTAAATCTCCTTTGAGTTATTTAATTAATGGGGGAGTTAATCTGACCAATATCCTGCTGATGCACCACCGTTTGCGTCAGTACCTGTATAACCGTAATCGTTGCTAACGCGTATCGCGGTACCTCCGTAATATTGATATCCGTCGGTCTTTTTGTCATCATCAAAGGTAAAACGGAAGTTGGGATTCGCTTCAAAGGTGATGTAGTGATCATCAGTGCCGGATTCACCCACCTCTCCTGCTGAAAAGTAAACTATATTGCTATTTATAATGCCGCTTCTGCTGTCACCTGCGTTGTAGTATTCAAAGGGATTTATGGAATTGATATTTCTGTCTGATCCATTAAGCACTTCAAAATGCAGATGATAGCCGCCGTCGCCGGTATTGCCTGAGGTGGCGATTTTCTGTCCCTGAGTAACAATATCACCTACCTCAACAGTAGCGGATTTATATTTTAAATGCTGATATCTTGAGTAATAATATCCGCCGACACCGTTTGACATGCCAAAGTGCTTGAGTTTAATATAGGTGCCCATTCCGGTAAGAGCATTTGAGTCAATGATTTCTTCTACGATAGCGTCAGCCACGGCATAAACGGGGCGTTCTGTACAGGGTATATCAATACCTGAATGAAAATCTGAGTCAGAACTACGGTATCCCCAATCTGAGTGTACGCGATATTCAGTAGAACTTGTTACAGCCAACGGTGCTCCGAAGGTATAAGAATCGGTCTGTAATTCAAATGACCACTGCTGACGCAAGTTAGTGTTATCGGTTGTTGTGATGTTTGACATAGTGGAGGTGGTTATATTTGTAACTCCGTCGGGCACTGCCATTGCTTTGGAGGGATAGTCTTTTGGGTGAAAGCGAACGTAGTTTGTCCCACTAACTACCGATATTGACCAAAGAATTGCATCTCCCTTATTTTTTATCGCGTCTTCCGTAGTTAAGGTGAAGGTGGTAGCCTGGGAGCTTCCGTAACCCAAAAACACATTAGGATACTTTTGGTTCCTTATTGTCCAGTAGCCGCCCTTTTTAATAAAATACCACGTGTCTGTGTACTGATCCATAGTAGCAACCCTTGAAGTGAATTTATATCTTCCTTCCTGCATCAGGGAGGAGCTGCGCGAATATTCTACATAAAAGGTGGGGTGACCGGAGGAAGAGGCGTGGTCGCTTGAATAAAACATGGCATAACCGTCCACTGAATTACGTTTAATAAGGAATCCGTGGAATGTTGAAAAATTGTAATTTGCTTTAACGGCGAGAGTTGCAAATTCAGTTAAATCAAGGTCATAATAATAAATGGGTTGGGTACTTCCGTTATATATTTTTGCAGTCGCCGAGCTAAGCGTATAGCCGGGATTAAGCTCCGTCCATTGCCAGGTAACGGTATCTTCATCCCAAGCCTTTCCTAATGAGGATATGCTGAGTGAAGGGGGTGTGGAGGAAATATCTGCCGCAATAAGCCGCAGATATGCATTTGTAACACTGGCACCGGAAGGCAGAGACAGCGGTTTTTGTAATTTTATTAATGTTTTATATAAGTAGCTGTATACACTGCCGCTATAATTATAATCATAATATCCCGTTCCAAGATACATGTAATAGTTTGATAAAGAGGACGATGCAGTACAAACAAATTTATCTATTATGGCGTTAGTGCTGTTACTGCCTTGTAATGAAACACTCGGGTCTATCGTTATGGGATAAGCTCGTTCATTGGAGCTCAGCCATTCCTCGTTGGGAGTAATAGTTATAAGATATTGATTGTTTCCTAAGGCGGTCAGTGCGGTTTCAATATCATAGCTTTCGGCATATGTAGCATCATACATATACGGCGCCGCCATCATGAATATGATTTCATTGCTTTCGTTATAAAAAGCAATACTGTTATCATTACACAGAACAGGAGAAAGCTCCGCGGTGGTCATGTAGATATTATATGCAGAAATATCGCTTGGTGACGAAAGGATAATATCTTCCTTGAGCGATGTTGATGAAAGGGTATATTTGAGGTCGATTGAATTTTCAAAAGCATCGTTATAGACGAGCGCGGCAATAGTTTCATCGGGAACAGCACAGCTTTGCTCATCATCTATCGTTAGCTCGGATGCGGAAATTATCTCTGCAGTAGTAGCTTCGGCAAAAGAGACTTCGACTTCCGTCACAGGCTCGACTTCCGTCACAGGCTCGACTTCCGTCACGGGCTCAGGCTCTGCCACAGGCTCGGTTTCTACTGTGCTTTCTGCGGTGTTCTCAATTACTGGCTCATCAATAAGTTCAGATTCAACAGATATATTTTCCTCAATTGCTACAGGAGTCACGTCGATAATTTCAGTTTCATCCTCTATAGAAAGAACGGATACATCGGGTAAAGGTTCAATAGGAAGTATGCTTGCCGTTTCTTTTACAGATGAAATATGCCAGCTGATTAGATAATCATCTTTACTTATTGATACGAGATCATCATTACTGCCGTTTTGAGCAAACTCAACATCAAAAAGTCCGTCTCGATTTTTAATTACACGTTTACCGTTATTTTCAACGGCTTCTAATGAATTATCAATTGGATGCCAATTACCGTCTGCATCCTGATAATTGACAGGGGAGGCATATGATACCGCCATAAAGTTGCCGTTATCAAGCATAAAATGCTTTTCATACTCACCGCGAAGCGTTTCAACTTCGGCAACAATTTTCGGAGCATCATTTGCAGTGCCTGAGACAACTGTATCAGTAACTGTTTCCAAAAGCCCGTCGGCTTCGGTGAACACCGGTTCACTGTAAACACTTGTACTCAATGAAAAAGCGAACAGTAAAGATAGGGTAAAGGAAAAAATTCTTTTCACATTCATGGCTAATATCACCTCTATTATTTTATTGTGATGCATCACAACTACATATTAACATATTGTTTTAATATTGTCAATAGAAAATTAGCAAAATTGTATAAAAATTTACATACAATTCGCGACTGTTTTTGTTGAAAATGTCAAACATTGTCGTAAAGTGTCGAATATATTAAGACAAGAGTAAGGTGGAATACACTTTTGAACTTACGGTTTTTACAATATGTTGACACTGAACTAAAAGGTATTTCGTAAATAGGTGATAAAATGTATTGGCAAAATAGTACAATTATTTAAGAAAGGGATGGATATAAATGTTAGAATTACGCCGCATAAAGAAGGACTATCCTGTCGGTGAGGGTAAGGTAGAAGCTTTAAAGGGAATTGATCTTAAATTTCGCAAATCGGAATTTGTATCTATATTGGGACCATCGGGCTGCGGTAAGACCACTATGCTTAATATTATCGGCGGGTTGGATCATTATACCGATGGAGATCTTATTATTAACGGCAAATCTACCAAGGAATACAAGGACCGTGATTGGGATTCCTACAGAAACCATTCTGTCGGATTTGTTTTTCAAAGCTATAATCTTATTCCGCATCAAACTGTTTTGCAAAATGTCGAGCTTGCATTAACGCTTTCGGGCGTATCAAAGTCTGAACGCCGCTTACGAGCAAAAAAGGCTCTTGAGGCGGTAGGCCTTGGAAATCAGTTTTCTAAAAAGCCGAGCGAAATGTCGGGCGGTCAGATGCAACGTGTTGCTATTGCGCGTGCTATTGTTAATAACCCCGATATTATTCTTGCGGATGAACCGACGGGTGCACTTGATACAGAAACCAGCCTTCAGGTAATGGAGATTCTCAAGGAAATTTCCAAGGATCGCCTTGTTGTTATGGTTACGCATAATCCCGAGCTTGCAGAAAAATATTCCTCGCGTATTATCAGAATGTTAGATGGTGTTATCACTGCCGATTCTTCACCGTTAACCGAGAAAGAAGAAAAAATTGAGGCTCAAAATGATAAAGATAGTGCAGAAAAGGCGAAGAATATAAAAAAGCCGTCTATGTCTTTCGGAACATCATTTATGCTTTCACTCAAAAATTTGTTTACTAAAAAGGGACGTACAACGCTTACTGCATTTGCAGGCTCTATCGGTATTATCGGCATTGCACTGATTTTCTCTGTATCACAGGGCATGACTATGTATATTGATATTAAGCAGGAAGAGGCACTTTCGTCTTATCCTATGTCCATTGAAAAAACATCTGTCGATGTAATGAGCCTTATGCAGACCTTTATGAATATCAGTAATGAGCATACAGACCATGAAAATGATGCTGTTTATAAAAAAACTGTGCTAAGCGATATGGTAAATGCGCTTAACAGCATTGAAGAAACAGAAAATGACCTGACTGCATTTAAGTCCTATATTGAATCAGAAATGGCAAAAGATGATTCAGAACTAAAAGATGCGATAAACGGAATTAAGTATTCCTATGATCTTGACCTGCTTATCTATACAAAAAATGTTGACGGAAATATTATCCGCTCAGATACGGAAGAGCTACTGACGCAGATAATGATCGAATATATGGGCGTGGATATGTCATCTTCTGCAATGGATACTGCTTCCATGTCGTCGATGTCATCCATGTCATCTATGTCTTCGATGGGAGCTATGGGGACCACGCTTTGGCAGGAACTGCTTTCAGGTGAGGATGGTGCTCCGATAAATGATTTGCTGAAAAAGCAGTATGATATTGTTTACGGTTCTTGGCCCAACAGCTATAATGAGATAGTGCTTGTTGTTGACGAAAATAATGAGCTTGATGATATCACGCTTTATGCATTGGGACTTCTTTCAGAAGAAGAAATTGACGCAATCATGGATGCCGCGATGAACGGTACGGAGCTTGAATATAAAGAGAATAAATGGAGCTATGAAGATATCTGCAATATGGAATTTAAAACAATTATGAATGTAGATTGTTACAGCCTTGATGAAAATTCGGGACTTTATACTGATTTGCGTGAGACCGATGCAGGACTCAGATATCTTTATGATAATGGTATTGATTTAAAGGTTACGGGAATTATCCGTCCTAATGAAGACAGCGATGTTCATATGCTTTCCGGAACAATCGGCTATACGTCGGAATTAACCCGCCATATTTTAGAGAAATCGGCAAATTCAAAGGTCATTGAGG
>CAYRPK010000074.1:0-6853 GCA_964426175.1 uncultured Eubacteriales bacterium
CAGGTATATCCGGAGGTGAAGACGGTGCAACCCATCAGTTTTACGAGGATATAGCGATTATGCGTACTATTCCCGGTATGGTTATTATAAATCCTGCCGATTATGCAGAAGCAAAGGCGGCTGTTGTTGCGGCGGCTGAATACGAAGGCCCCGTATATCTTCGCTTTGGACGTCTTGCTGTTCCGATGTTTAACGATGAAGCTACCTACAAATTTGAAATGGGCAAAGGTATTAAGCTTGCGGAGGGCAAAGACATTACAATCGTTGCGACGGGACTTATGGTAAACGAAGCACTTATTGCAAGAGAACAGCTTAAAGCTGAGGGAATTGATGCTGCGGTTATAAATATCCATACTATTAAGCCCATTGATAAGGATATCTTGATTGAGGCGGCTAAGAAAACAGGCGTTATCGTAACAGCCGAAGAACATAGTATAATCGGCGGATTAGGAAGTGCTGTTATGGAGGCAATCGCAGAAGAAGCTCCTGTTCCCGTATATCGCGTAGGCGTTAACGATGTTTACGGTAAATCGGGAGCGGCAAATGCACTTTTAAAGGAATTTAAGCTTTCCGCAGAGGGTATCGTCGAAACAGTCAAAAAGGCATTAAAGAAGTGATTTTAAACGGTCGGAAAGTATACTCCGACCGTTTTTTAAGGACTGTTTATCCGCTGTGACATAATTGTGACACAATAAGGGTAAGATGAAATCGAAGAATAAAGGAAAGGAAGAGGAAAAAATGTATAAGGTACTTGTTGCAGACGATGAAGCAAAAATCAGAATGTTAATTTCAGATTTTCTTAAAAGTCAGGATTACGAGGTGATAGAGGCAGAGGACGGTATGCAGGCACTTGAAATTTTCAAGGAGCAAAATGACATTTCTCTGCTTATTCTTGATGTCATGATGCCTGATTATGATGGTTGGACTGTTGCACGTGAAATACGTAAATCTTCAAATGTACCCATTATTATGTTGACGGCACGCAGCGAAGAATTTGACGAAATACACGGCTTTGAAATCGGTGCCGACGATTATATAACAAAGCCTTTTTCTCCTTCGGTATTTATGGCAAGAGTTAACGCTATTATCCGTCGCAGTTATCAGACGCAGGATGCAGGCAAGGTTGAAGAGGGTAAGCTTTATATTGATTCGGCTACCCATACAGTAAAAATTGACGGAAACTCTTTGGAATTAACTCCCAAGGAATATGAACTGCTCTTTTATCTTTCCTCAAATCCCGGAAAGCTTTTCTCACGTGAAAAGCTGCTAACACAAGTTTGGGGTTACGATTATTTCGGCGGTACAAGAACAGTTGATACCCATATCGGCAGACTGAGAATAAAACTCGGTGAATATGGAGATAAGTATATTAAAACTTATCGAGGCTTCGGTTATAAATTTGAGGTTCAAGATTAAAACTCGCAGGTTATAATAAAAAGGAAGTGAAGCATTATGAAAAGTCTAAGAATGAGGCTGTTTGTCTTTACCGGTATGACAGTGTTGTTTTTTGCGAGCTTCATAATGCTTTTTAATTTTCTCTTTTTAAATCAGTACTATCTTTGGTCAACGAAACGTATGCTGCAAAGCGAGGCGCAGGAGATAACCGAGCTTATTCCGGAGGATTTAAACTTTACGACTGATGCTTTCAGTGATATAGAGCTTTCAAATAATATTGATATTATCATATATACCTCTGACGGTCAGATTTGTTATTTTACCGAGCTTAATAATTTTGATGCAACCACGCAAGGACGTCAGGATTTTGAAAGAATAGTCAGAAATGCTACTCAAACCGAGATTGTATCTTACGAAAACGTATCCGAAACAGAACGCTTTGAAATTCAGCGTGACCCTGACGGTAATGGTGAATATATTGCTTTGCGTACTCACCTTAAGGATGATTATTGGGGAGTAATTAAGGTGGTAAAAACCTCTTTGGAAAATGCCGCAGCAACGGCAAACAGCTTCGTTTGGTTCGTTTGTATTACTACTCTGTTTTTTGTTCTTATTGCCTGCTTTATTTTTGCAAGGCAGTTTGCAAAACCAATTACAGAGATGAATAACATAGCCAGAAACATGTCGCGCTTTGATTTCTCCCAAAGAGTACAGGTTAAAAGCCGTGATGAAATCGGTCAGCTTGCAGAGAGCGTTAATATTCTTTCGGATAACACAAGTATGCTTCTTGAGGATTTAAGAAAGAAGAATGAGCAGCTTGAAAAGGATATTGCTAAGGAACGTGCGGTTGAAAAAATGCGAAAAGAATTTATCTCCAATGTTTCGCACGAATTAAAAACTCCGATTGCAATAATTCAGGGATATGCTGAGGGATTGAGACTTAATGTTGCCGGCGATGAAGAACGACGTAAAATGTATTGCGATATAATCGAAAGTGAAAGCTATAAGATGGACAGACTTGTTCGTCAGCTTTTGGAATTATCTCAAATTGAGTCGGGGCAGACGGTCATTAAAAAAGAAGTATTTGAATTGACGGATATGCTTAGTTCGGTTACCGACAGAATTAAATCCATAACCGATGAAGAGGAAGCATCTATTGAGTTAATTTGTGAAAAAAGCGAACGTATGGTTTATGCCGATGAAATGCGCATGAGCCAAGTCATTACTAACTTCGTTAATAATGCAATTTCACATACTAAATACGATAAGAAGGTACAGATAGCCATTACTGAAGGTGAAGATGTATACCGCGTCAGTGTATTTAATACAGGTGACAATATTGACGATGAAAATATTGAGCATATTTGGGATAGCTTTTACCGCGCGGATAAATCACGCTCCCGTGAAAACGGCAATTACGGATTAGGACTTTCGATTGTGCGCGGAATTATGAATATGCATGGTCAGCAATTTGGAGTGGCGAATGCGATAGGTGGAGTTGTATTTTGGTTTGATATAGCAAAAGCCAAGGAAGAAAACTTTAAAGAAAAAGAAGAATAAAATATAATAGAGCTATTTTACACTATAAAACGCACAGTTGAGCTAATGCCCAGCTGTGCGTTTTTAGTTATAAATCAATTCATGCATCTGTTCTTTTTGAAAAAACACAACCGCAGTAATTCTGACGATAGAGGTCATATTGCTTTGATAAAGCTATACTGCGTTGATATCCACCGCGTTTTTTAAAATCCGAAGGAAGAAAGGGGACACCGTATTTTTGTGCCGCCAATTGCCCTACGGAATTTAAAAGCTCAGCGTCCTTTAGCGGACTTATGGTAAGGGTAGTAGTAAAATAATCGAAATTTAAATCCTTAGCAGTTTTTGCCGCCGCAAGAAGTCGCAATTCAAAGCACTTTTCACATCGCTTGCCTCGTTCAGGCTCATTTTCAAGCCCCTTTGATATTGCAAAAAAACTCTCAGGGTCATATTTGCCCTCGATAAAATTGACCTTTCTCGTCAAAGGCATTTCATTTATCAGACGTTTAATTTCGATAACACGTTTATTATATTCCTCTGCAGGGGAAATATTGGGATTATAAAAGAAAACGGTCACATCAAAATATTTGGAAAGATATTCAAGACAGTAACTGCCGCAAGGGGCACAGCAATCGTGTAAAAGCAACCGAGGTACAGTTTCAAGATGGTATATAATAGCATCGAGTTCTTTTTGATAATTTATCATTGAGGTAAATTCTCCAACATATCCTGTATCATTTTGTTTGAGATATCGCCGGAAATCTCGTCAAAAATTGAAGGATCAACATCTCCGTTTGCCATGCTTTCAAAAACAGAAGGATCAATATTTTCAAACTGGGACATTTCTATTTCAGCAAATATGGCTATATACCATGTACCGTCTGCATAAAAGGCAGGAACCTCGCTTTCTGTGCTGTCACTGCCGAGGGAACCTTCAATATCAACTTTAAAAGTGACGTTTCTTACCGTTTCTACCTCTAAATCACATTCAAAAGAGTTTGCCAAAATCTGCATTTCTTCAATATCATCTGTTGTGCCGGCAGAAATATCAGTGGCTGTGACGGTGTATTCAGCATCCTCGCCGTAGGTTTCAGCCACGGTAGCAGTAACGGAGGAGAGCATAGCCGAGGCATATTCATTTTCGAGGAAAGAATCATAAAGCTGAGGCTGAGCTGCCTTTATACCCTCAATATCTCCATCCATAAGCGCTTTCATGGCTTTGTTGGCTGTCTTTTCGATTTCGTCTTTATCTTCTTGCAGAACGCTGTCATCAGCCTCAATTACATTATCAGAAACAGCTTCGGAAGAAGTATCTTCGGTTTGGATTGCTTCGGAGGAAGTATCCTGCACGTCAATTTCTGCTTCAGAAACGGCCGATTCAGATGAAACATCTGCTTTAGACGCAGCATCGGAAAACGTATATACATCCTCTTCCTCTTGACCGCAAGAGATGAGGAAAACGGATAAAAGTGCAGTCATAGCCAAAAGTAATAAGCGCTTTTGCATGTGAAAAACAATCCTTTACTGTTATTTTACAGTAAAAATAATATCATACAGACAGAATTCAGTCAACATACAAATTGTTACATTTCGACTATGAAATCTACTTTACTGTTAATTCAAGCCGCAGCTTTTCCATTATTTTTTTCTCTCTGCGAGATACCTGAACCTGTGTCATGCCGAGAAGCTGTGCCGTTTTTTGCTGTGTCAGTCCGCGAGAAAAACGGAGGCTTACAAGCGTGAGGTCCTCCTTGTTAAGTGTAGATAAAGCATTTTTTAGGGATAATCGTGAAATAAGCTCTTCTTCAAAGGATACCTCAGGTAGATTAAGCTCATTTTCTTTTTCGCCATCGGTCAGGGTCAAAGACATTACGGGAGAACCTGCAGTTAATGCTGCACCCAATTCTTCCGTAGGAAGATTTAAAATTCCGGCAAGCTCTGTAACGGTAGGCTCTCGTAAATGCTCTGCTTCAAAAGCTTCTTTTGCCCTCATAGCTTTCATATATATTTCTTTCAACCGCCGAGAAACCTTAACTGTGCCGTCGTCGCGAAAAAGACGTTTCATTTCTCCTGTTATTACGGGTACAGCATAAGTGGAAAAGGCGGTGTTGCGCGTAGCATCATAGGATTTTGCCGCTTTGACAAGACCTACACAGCCTGCTCCGTAGAGATCATCGTATTCAACGCCGCGCCCCATAAATCTTCGGGCAAATGCGTGAACCAATCCCAAATGCTCCTCGATAACAATACTTGTATCAAGCGCCACGGTTATTCACCCTTTTCGGCAATACACTTTTCCATGGTTACCGTAGTGCCGCGTCCTATTTTTGACTTTACTTTTACCTTGTCTGTAAAGCTTTGCATAACGGTAAACCCAAGCCCCGAGCGTTCACCCGTATGTACCGTTGTGAAAAGGGGCTGCATTGCAAGGTCGATGTCCTCAATACCGCAACCTTTATCTGAAACAGTAACGCGCACCTTGCGACCTTCATAAAGGCGAGCACTTACAGTAACAGTACCGATTTCGTCCTTATATCCGTGGACAATGCTGTTGGTAACAGCTTCTGAAACGGCGGTTTTAAGGTCAGACAGTTCTTCTACTGTTGGATCTAACGGCAATATGAAAGCCGAGACGGCAGTTCTTGCAAATCCCTCGTTCATACTGCGACTGTCAAAGGTGATCTTCATTTTATTTATAAGCTTCATAAATATAATTCCTTTCTTTTATTCGAATTTTGCCAAGCGGTCAAGACCGGCAAGCTTCATGACTTTTTTTATTTGAGGCGATGTACCTTTTACAGTAAGATGCCCGTTTTGCTCGGCTTGCAATTTGTACCGTCCCATAACCAATCCTATTCCGGAACTGTCCATAAAGCTAACATCGGTAAAATCAAGTACCAATTCATGAGGCTTGTCCTTTAAAGCGGCTGTATCAATGGTGTTGCGAAGTGTGCCGGCGATATGATGGTCGATTTCACCCGAGAGCCGTGCAGTCATTATACCTTTTTCGGAATTTATAATTTCAACTGACATTTTTATCCCTTTCTTTCTTGTGTTACTGTTAGCATTATACATACATATAAATAAAAAAACTGTCGCACCGTGACGATGACGACAGTTTTATTTTTGTATTTTTATTTAGCGGAATTGATAAGGCTCATGACCTCTGTTCTGCTTTTTATATCCGAACGAAAAATGCCGCGCAAAGCGGAGGTCTGAGTTATGCTTCCGGCGGCGCGAGCTCCGCGCATAGTCATGCAAAGGTGCTCGGCTTCTATTACAACGGCAACACCCAGAGGCTCAAATTCGTCCATGATAAAATCTGCAATCTGTGAGGTAAGCCGCTCCTGCAGTTGAGGACGGCGAGCAAAATCCTCTGTAATACGAGCTATTTTGGAAAGTCCTGCGACCTTTCCGTTTCTGGGAATATACGCAACACTTGCGTGTCCTGTAAAGGGGAGAAGATGATGCTCACACATGGAATAGAGTGGAATATTTCTGACTAAAACGAGTTCCTCATGCTCAGTATCAAATACCTTTATATGGCGTTTTGGATCAGCTTCAAGACCTGAAAAAACCTCAGCATACATATCTGCCACCCGGCGCGGTGTTTCGACAAGCCCCTCTCTGTCGGGATTCTCACCGATAGCGAGCAGTATTTCTTTTACTGCCGCCTCTATACGCTTTTTATCAATCATTTTCAAAAAACCTTCCTTAGCTTAAAGTTATACTAAATGCCGCATAAGGGCTTATTTCATCATTTGCCAGATATATCAAATTCCAATCGGTATAGATGGAATTTGTCTGTTGTACAGCCTCGTCAATTGCATCGGGAAATTTATCTAATATTATATCACAGGCGTCACTGTAAAGGCAAGTATCTGAATTGACTTTTAAAAATATGTCGTAGACACCGTCAGAA
>CAYRPK010000075.1:0-3228 GCA_964426175.1 uncultured Eubacteriales bacterium
ATGATGATATGCTCAAAAGGATTAATGTTGAATACAGACTGACGCGTCCTGCGGTAATGATAATAGAAATAGATAATTTTGATGAGATGCTTAAGGAGATGCGCGATTTAGAGCGTACACAAATTGTAGCTATGGTTGAGGAAGTCATACTCAAATGGATAAAATCCTCCAGCGGTATTCTCAGCCGATATTCAAGAGATAAATATATGGTCGTTCTCGAAGAACGGGATTTGAAAAAATATATTGATGATAAATTTTCCGTATTGGATGAAATCCACGCAATTGAAACCAAGAGCGAAATCACACCCACTGTTTCTATAGGTGTCAGCCGCGGATGTAAAACCTTGTCACAAGGAGAAATGAGTGCCGAAGAAGCTTTGGATATGGCTTTGGGCAGAGGCGGCGATCAAGTTGTTATTAAAGCAGAGAACAATTATGAATTTTTCGGCGGAACACTTAAGGGAATGGAGCGTAGCAGTCGAGTTCGCAGCAGGATTGTTGCCGCAAGTGTCCGTAACATGATATGTAACTCTGCCAATGTGCTTATAATGGGACATAAAATGTCCGATTTAGACTGCGTCGGTGCGGCGGTTGGTCTGCACTTTGCAGTAAATGCCTTGGGCAGAGAAGCAAAAATCGTTTTAGACAGAGAAAATACCATGTCAGCAGAGCTTGTTGACAGTATGATATCATCAGGCTTGGAAATTTTTATTTCGCCTGCGCAGGCAAAGCGGGTTATTAGTAAAGATACACTGCTTATAATTGTTGATACTCACCGCAAAGAGATGATGGAGACACCCGAGCTTTGCGATATGGTCAACAATACCATCGTTATTGACCACCACAGAAAGACTGTTGACCGAATACAGAACACATCTCTTATGTATCACGAGCCGAATGCGTCAAGTACCTGTGAAATGGTGGTAGAGCTGATACAGTATCTTGACTGCGGTAATCCGGGCAAGCTTCAGAGCGAGGCACTTTTGTCGGGTATTATGCTTGATACAAAGAATTTTTCTAATCAGACAGGTGTCAGAACCTTCGAAGCGGCGGCATATTTAAAGCGTCGCGGAGCTGATACCGTCAATGTAAAACGCCTCTTTTCAAACAGCTTTGAAACATACAGAAAAAAAGCTCAGCTTTTGTCCAATACCGTTACATATAAAGGTACGGCAATTGCAGTTTGGGCAGATAAATATGATGATTCGTTGCGCCTTGTAGCAGCACAGGCGGCAGATGAGCTTTTATCTGTCAAAGGTGTAACAGCATCATTTACGGTATTTGCCTCTCCCGATTCAGTGATAATTTCGGCACGTTCCGCGGGAGATATAAATGTTCAGCTAGTCGCAGAACAGCTTGGCGGCGGCGGTCATCATACGATGGCGGGAGCGCAGATAAAAGATACAACTCTCGAAAAGGGTATTGCAGCATTAAAAGCTGCCATTGATAAGGTGCTTACCGATGGTCAGCAGTAATATATTAACTAACACATGAAAGGATGTAACATATGAAAGTTATTCTTAAAGCCGACGTAAAAGGGCAGGGCAAGGCAGGTCAGATGGTCAATGTATCCGACGGCTATGCACGAAATTTTCTTTTTCCAAAAAATTTAGCCGTTCCTGCGGATAATGCCGCGATGAGTGAAATGAAAAGCAAGCAGGAGTCGGCGCAGTATAAGATTGATGTTGAAAAGCAGAATGCAAACGAGCTTAAAGCAAAGCTCGACGGAAAGACTCTTAAAATATCTGCAAAGGGCGGCACGGGCGGCAGACTTTTCGGCTCGGTAACGGCTAAAGAAATTGCAGAAAACATCAAAAAATCATTTGGTGCCGATATAGATAAGCGTAAGATTTCATGCAACGATATTAAAACCTTCGGAGGTTATGCGGCAGAAATCAAGCTTTATAACGGTATTATTGCCAAAATGACCGTATTGGTCGAAGAGGAGCAAGGTTAAATGGAACTTGATTCGGTAAAATTACCGTACAGTATGGAAGCGGAGCAATCTGTAATTGGCTCTATTCTTATTGAGCCGTCCTCGCTTGAAAAGGTAATAGGAATAATTCAGCCGAATTATTTTTATATTCCTCAGCATAAGACAATTTTTCAGCATATGCTGTTTATGTTTGAGCTTGGACGCCAGATTGACGCTGTCACTATACTTGAAGAACTAAAAAAGACAGGTGAATACGACGAAGCATCGGGAAAGCAATATCTGCTTCAGCTTGCAAATATTGTACCTACTGCTCGCCATATAGTTACATATGCTGAGATTGTGCGCGACAAATTTTTCCTGAGAAGTCTTATTGACGTCAGCCGCGACACCATCGCAGATGCCATTGACGCCACTACCGATGCGGAAAATGTAATTGATGCCGCCGAGCAGAGAATTTTAAATATCCGTTCGGGCAGGAATACCGACCTCAAGCCGATTCAGCAGGTACTAACTGCAACAATGGACCATTTAGGACGTATTTCCGGTGAAGATAAAAAGGAATTTGCAGGTCTGCCTACGGGATTTTCAAGTCTTGATACCGTGACCACAGGTCTTAATAAATCAGACCTTATCATTCTTGCGGCACGTCCCGGTGTCGGTAAAACTGCCTTTGCCTTAAATATTGCAGAAAATGTAGCCAAAAGCAGTAAAAAAGCAGTAGTTATATTTTCTCTTGAAATGTCAGCTGAGCAGTTGGCGCTTCGTATGTTGTCTACTGAGGCGCTTGTAGACAGCATGAAGATGCGTAACGGAGATATTTCCTCTGACGAATGGATGCGTCTTGCAGGCGCTGTTTCAAGCTTATATGAGCTGCCTATTTTTATTGACGATAACGCAGGCATAACCGTTGGTGAAATGAAGGCTAAGCTCAGAAAAGTAAAGAATTTAGGTCTGGTTGTTGTTGACTATCTGCAGCTTATGTCGGGCGGTAAAAGCGGAGAAAGCCGTGTAAATGTCGTTTCTGATATAACTCGCGGACTTAAGATCATGGCTAAGGATTTAAATGTTCCCTTAGTGGTGCTGTCACAGCTTTCTCGTGATGTAGAAAAGCGAAAAGGTGAGGGTGGAACGCCTGTTCTTTCTGACCTTCGTGAATCTGGCTCAATTGAGCAGGATGCCGACATAGTAATTTTTCTTCATCAGGATAAGGTTTCCAATGAAATTGACGAAAAGCCCGATATTCTTGAAATGAAGGTAATTGTTGCCAAAAACAGACACGGTAATACATATAC
>CAYRPK010000075.1:3238-6847 GCA_964426175.1 uncultured Eubacteriales bacterium
TTATCTATATTTTAATAGAGCTTTTGGAAAGCAAGGCAAATTTACAAAATTCTCTGCTGTTGATAATTTCCACAGTGAAGAATAATATAAAAATTTTTACGCAAAAAATGGAGGAAGCGAAATGAAAAAAGTAATTATTACAGCAATTTCGGTTTTGACGATGATGTCGCTTATGCTTATGTCTTTGTCAGTTTCTGTATCTGCTGCAAATGTATCTGTAAATGTAAGAACCGTTGAGGTTTCTGCAGGTGATGATTTCAGAATTTATATTGATCTTGATGACCTTACAAATGTGGTTGGCTATGAGATAAAAATTGCTGTATCCGACAGCAGTGCAATAACCAGAATTACGCAACCCAGTAAGGGCTCATTATCTTATTCTAACGGCATTATAACAATATCAGACTCTGCCGCTGCCTTTGATTATACCGTAGGTTACGGAGAACCGACAGTTTCTGTCGAGACCTCCTCTGAAACACCATCTTCCGAAGCTACTTCTTCTGAATCGACCTCAACTGAAGAAACTGTTACCGAAACACCGTCTGACGAAAGCGGACTTCAGATAATGGCACCCGCAATTCAAACACCTGCCGTTATTGATTATTCGTCCATTAATTTTTCTGTTTCTGTTAATCGCAACACCACAGTTAATAAGCTTTCTTTCACGGTAACTTCATTTAAAGTAGATACTTATTCTTCGACCGTTGATGCTACCGGCGTGACTTATTATTCAAAAAATGAAAAGGTACCTGCAAACTCCGGTTCATCAACGAGTATCAAGGTAATTACCAATATCGTTCCCTCCGAAACTTCTTCTGAAGTCTCATCAGAAGCTTCGTCTGAGGTTTCATCTGAGGCTTCGTCTGAAATCTTATCTGACGTTTCCTCCGATTTGCTTAGCGATGTTTCTTCTGATCAAGATGTAATAGCAAATATTACTTCGGATACCGAGTCTACAGATTCAACGGCCCATACTTCTTCCACTGGTCCGACTGTTTCAACCCTTCTTAATAATAGCAATAACCGTAAGAATACATTAAGCATTATGACGGTTGTTATTATAATAATTCTTGCTTTTGTTGCCGGTTTGGCAACTATGTTCCTTATAATTAAGCTTCGCAATGCAGACGATGAAGAATATGAGGAAGATGATGAAAATGCAGAATATTTCGGCGGATATCAGCAGGGATTTGTCGGAGGAGCAGTAGGTGCCGATAATGAAGACACAGATTCTGCTCAGGATGACGGCTACAGCACCGTTGAAGATGACAATGATGTTAAGGTTAATGTTCCTAAAAAGCCAAAATTCGATATTCATATCGAGTATGATGATAATTGGGAGAAGAATACTCCGAGCAGTGATGACGGCTTCTTTGAAATAACTGATGAGGCAAAGAATTCAGAGGGTGAGGATAAAAAAATTGACCCTTATTACTTTGACGAAGATTGATCGTATAAATTCAAATCGCCCGTTTAATATATAAACGGGCGATTATCTTAAGATTGAAAGGAACAGTCATAAATTATGCTATCCTATAAACAGGAATATGAACGCTTGAAAAGTCAGGCTGAATATCACAGTAATAAATACTATAATGAAGATTCACCCGATATTTCTGATTTTGAATATGATGAGCTGATGAACAAAATCAAAGAAATTGAACGTGAGCATCCAGAGCTTGTTGATGCTACGTCACCTACACAGCATGTAGGAGGAAAAGCGTCGAGTAAATTTGCCCCTGTAGAGCATTCGGTTAACATGCTTTCTTTGCAAGACGTATTCTCTATGGAAGAGGTACGGAGCTTCTGTGATAAGATTAAAACTGTTTTTCCTGATGCTGAATTTGTTGTTGAACCAAAGGTGGACGGACTTTCGGTTAGCCTTGAATATAAAAACGGAAAATTTTTCCGCGGTTCTACTCGAGGAGACGGAGCAGTAGGAGAGAATGTAACGGATAATATCCGCACAATTAAAAATGTACCTGAAAATATAAATGTTGATGTTGATGATTTTGAAATACGCGGCGAAGTATATATGCCGCGTAGCAGCTTTGAGGCTCTGAATGAAATTCAACGCAGCTTGGAAAAGCCTGAATTTAAAAATCCGAGAAATGCCGCCGCAGGTTCTCTCAGACAGCTTGATGCATCTGTCACAGCAGAACGCGGACTGGATATCTGGTGCTTTAATATACAAAATCTCGGCGGAAAAAATATAACTCTGCACAGTGAGGGCAGTGATTATCTTATGTCGCTGGGATTTCCCACGGTGCCGTATACTGTTTGCCGCACAGCCGAAGAGGTATGCGAAGCCATACAGAATATAGGTAACAGCCGCGGAAATTTAAGCTACGATATTGATGGCGCAGTTGTAAAGGTTAATTCATTTACACAACGCATAGAGCTTGGAACTACAGGGAAATTTCCGAAATGGGCGGCGGCATATAAATATCCCCCCGAAACAAAGGCGACCGTTTTACGCGAGATAAGTATCCAGGTAGGAAGAACAGGCGTTTTAACGCCTATTGCGGAGCTTGAGGCTGTGGAGCTTGCCGGAACGACCGTATCGCGTGCCACTTTACACAATCGCGATTTTATTATTCAAAAGGATATTCGCGTAGGCGATACAGTTTTGGTTCGCAAGGCTGGAGATATTATTCCTGAGGTAGTAGGAGTTGTTGCGGATAAGCGTTTGAATACATCTGCACCCTTTGAAATGCCAACTCATTGTCCCTCCTGCGGTGCAGAGGTGTTTGTTGATGAAGAGGAGGCTGCCATTCGCTGCACAAATTCTGACTGTCCTGCCCAGCTTTTGCGTACTATTATTCATTTTGCGTCAAAGGCGGGTATGGATATAGACGGCTTGGGACCTGCCATTGTCGCTCAGCTTATAGATAAAAAATTCATAGCATCACCTGCAGATTTATACTATCTTAAAAAGGAAGATTTGCTTACCTTAGAGCATTTTAAGGATGCCGCTGCTGACAATCTTTTAAGTGCTGTTGAAGCATCGAAGACGGCGGGGCTTGAAAGGGTAATTGCGGCTTTGGGAATAAGGCATATCGGCGAACGGACCGCTAAGACCTTAGCAAAGCGTTTCGGCAGTATTGACGAATTGATGTCGGCGCAAAAGGATGAGCTTTCTGTTATAGAAGATATAGGAGAAATCACAGCTGAAAGCATAACCGAATATTTTTCTCTTGCGGAGAATTCTGCGCTTATTTCGCGTCTGCGCGATGCAGGTGTGCTGTTGACCTTGCAAAAGAGTGAAATGTACGACAATCGCTTTGAGGGTATAACTTTTGTATTAACAGGCACCTTGCCCACGTATACACGTGAAGAGGCTTCAAAGATTATTGAAAGCTTTGGCGGTAAAACTTCCTCATCAGTATCTAAGAAAACGGGTTATGTATTAGCAGGAGCTGAAGCAGGAAGCAAGCTCACAAAGGCTGAGGCTTTGGGCGTTAAGATAATTTCAGAGGAAGAATTCAAAGAAATGATTTCATAAACAAGAA
The DNA here is from genome assembly GCA_964426175.1 of uncultured Eubacteriales bacterium. GTDB lineage: Bacteria > Bacillota > Clostridia > Oscillospirales > CAJFTT01 > CAYRPK01. Next base: position 6,751 of record CAYRPK010000075.1, read on the forward strand.
AAAGGCGGTTGTTTTAACCGCCTTTTTAATGAAAAAACAAAATTGAATTAAAGACCGAATCTGTTTAAAACGTTAAGAGCAATAACAACCACAGCAA
>CAYRPK010000076.1:0-6808 GCA_964426175.1 uncultured Eubacteriales bacterium
GTCAGAATAACTATCTTTAGTTTCCATAGTAAAGACGATGGCATCGACCAAAACACTGTAAATCTCGGTTTCGGCATTTATAACGAAACCGTATTTTTCACAGTAAGCATATTCGGGTGCTTGGCAAGAAGGCAACAAAAAATCATTTGAGGGTGTATGTGTTTTTGTAAACTCATCGGTAGTCAGGTTAAAATATTGGTATGTCAGCATTTCCGAGCCGTCATCAAAGGTGGGGTCATCCCACGTGACATCAACATTAAAGCTCGTTTCGCCGATAGAAACAATATTCCACTGATGACTTTCATCACCGGCAACTCCTGTGACACTTATGACGGAAATCCCCACCTTGTTGCAAAGATATTTAAAGGCAGATGAGTATCCGGAACACACGGCGTCGTTATTAACAAGAGCACCGAAAATATTAAAGTTTTCGGGGAGAGCTAAATCAATATTTTCTGTATATTTAATATTGCGTACAAGCAAATCGTGGATAATGACCTCGGCTTCATACTGTGTCATATCGGCAGTGATATAAGAGAGATATTCTTCCGCGGCTTTATCTATGCTGTTGCGGTAACTTTTAACCGTATCCTTATTCAGCATATCGGTAAAATGAATTTGCATGGTACCGTCGTTGTAAGTGATATATGAATAGGCTCCGCGCCAATAAAAGGTTTCGGGATGATCCAATATATATGACTGCACGATACGTTCAAGCACCACAGGGGATGTTTCGGGCAGGGTGACGGAATATTCTAAATTATAAAGTGCCTCTGCGATAAAATCATAAACCATACGTTCATCTTCTGCTAAAAGGTTGCGGTAATACATATCTCCCACATTGACCTCATAATTTAAAATAACCAGCTGTTGCCCGTCAGAATTGAATATAGGTTCGACCTTTTCATACTGTGGCTCTGACCAAGTAAATTCAGAGGAGGTGTACGACGGCTCATAACTTTGCTGTATGTTGGAAAGGATATAAGTAAGTCCGCAGGAAGAGAGAAAAGCGAGTGCAGTTACCGCGGTTATAACGAAAGCAAACGCTTTGTTTTTCATTCTAACACCAACCCCATGACATAATATAATACAGATATTGTACCCCAATAACCGCATATTTGTCAAGTAAGTGATAAGATGATAAATTAATCTGAATTTTCATGTCGAAAGGGATAAAAATGGTACATTCGGTTTGGTAAGATATAGTCACAGGATCAAACAACAATATTTTCTGTGCTTTTGAAAGGACGGTTAAGATTATGGAATTTATTACGAGTATTTGGAACACGCTTATTTGTATTTTCGGTACGGTGGGAATCGGAACATGGTATATTATGGAAAGCGTTAAAGAGTGGAAGCAAAATAGGACAAAAATTATGCAAGAATTAGACAAAATTTGAATTATTTGGATACAAAAACAAACAATTTAATAAAAAATTAACAAACTAACAAAGTTTATGTGATAAAATATTAACACAGGAAATTGAATAACAGGAGAGCATGCACATGAACATAACCGAAATTAAAATCAGGAAACTATTTGATGAGGGCAATGTACTTGCACTTGTCTCTATCTCGATTGACGGAGAGTTTGCGGTTCATGACATCAAGGTAATACGCGGCGCTGAGAGAATTTTCGTTGCAATGCCAAGCCGCAGAGGTACGGACGGCGTTTTCAGAGATATCGCCCATCCCATCTCTGCTGCAGCACGTAACGAAATTGAGACACGTATACTTGATGAATACAACAGATATTTGGCGGAGCAACAGGTAGCAAAGCCTGATGATGCTGAAGCCGATGCTGTTTCAGCCGAAGCAGAAGTCACAGAGGAATAGATTTTTGGTTCATCATTTTAGGTTGCGGATTTTACCGCAACCTCTTTTTTGCGCAGATTAAGGTATATCCAATACTTGATAAAAAGCCACCACAGATTTCGAAAGCAGTCTGTGGTGGCTTTTTATCAAGTAAAACAAAGTTTTTTCTGTACTTTTATTCAACAGAAATGATAAAGTGATAGATAGGCTGATTACCGGGGAGAGTACTGATTTCCACCTGTTCGCCGAAACGCTTTTCAAGAGCACGCTCAAGCTTCATTGCATCCTTCTCGGTGACATTTTCACCGTAAAATACCGTAATGAATACGGAATCCTCGGTGACGAGCTTTTCGCAAAGCTTAAATGCGGCATGAAGGGGATCGGTTTCAGCGAAGGCAAGCTTACCTTCATTAAGCGCTAAAATCTGACCTTCCTTGATCTTAACACCGTCAAAGTCACTGTCGCGTGCTGCAAAGGTTACTTGGCCGGTGCTGACATTGCGGGTTGCCTCCTCCATGACTTCGGTAAGCTCATCTTCATTCATGCTTTCATCAAAAGCAAGTGCCGCAGCAATACCCTGAGGAATAGTCTTGGAACGGATAACGATTACCTTTCTGTCAGCCAAAGGAACAGCCTGTTCAGCTGCCATAATTATGTTCTTGTTATTAGGAAGAACAAATACAACCTCTGCAGGAGTCTGCTCAATAGCGGCTAAAATATCTTCAGTCGAGGGGTTCATGGTCTGACCGCCTTCAACAACAGTATCACAGCCGATATCTCGGAAAGCATCGGCGATACCGCAACCTGCGGCAACGGTTACAAAGCCGTATTTTTTATCAGGTGCCACCTTTTTGGGAGCACGTTTTTCATTCTCTTTAACCTGCTGTCTGAATTGCAGGAGCATATTATCTACCTTTAACTTATCCAAAAGTCCGAATTCGGTACCCTTTTGAATAGCAAGACCGGGGGCATTGCTGTGGACGTGAACCTTGATAATATCTTCATCTGCAACAACAACTACACAGTCACCGAAGGTTTCAAGATATGCACGAAGCTCGGCAGGGTCAGTCTTGATTTCGGGGTCGCGGTTTACTATATATTCGGTGCAGTAGATAAAGGTGATATCCTCTTCCGATAGGGCGACTGCATCAACAATGCCTTCGCTTTCGGCAACTGTTCCGCCGGAAGATACAGTGGCTTCACCGGTTATCATTTCTCCGGTGGCAATGTACTGCGCCATACCCTCTAAAATAAAGAGATAGCCCTGACCGCCGGCATCGACAACTCCTGCTTTTTTAAGAATTGGAAGCATCTCTGGAGTTTCATCAAGAGCTTTTTTTGCGCCTTCAACTGCCTTTTGAATAACATATTTAATATCGTTATTTTCCTTAGCCGCTTCAGTTGCAGTTTCTGCAGAAACGCGTGAAACAGTAAGAATGGTACCCTCGGTAGGCTTTAAAACAGCCTTGTATGCCGATTCCACACCCATAGTTAAGGCATGGGCAAAGCCGACTCCGTCTAACTTGTCCTTACCCTTACAGCCGTTGGCAAAGCCGCGGAAAAGCAGGGAAGTAATAACGCCTGAGTTACCTCTTGCACCGCGAAGAAGGGCAGAAGCTGTTTCTTTCGAAACCTCCTCAACGGTTGCCGAGGATATATTGGCAAGAGTCTTTGCGGCGGCGGTTATTGTCATAGACATATTGGTACCCGTATCGCCGTCGGGTACGGGGAAAACATTAAGCTCATTTACGTGCTGTTTATATCGGGCAATATTATTAGCACCCGATATAACAGCGTTTTTAAGTTCTATTCCGGTAATCACTTAGTGAACACACTCCTATCAAATTTAAACCACGCTTAGACTTTCATGCCGTCTACAAACGTATTTATATCACGGACCTTTATTCCGCAGATGTCATCAAAAACATAACGTACCTTGTGAGCAATGCTGTTAACAACAGTTGTTATGTTGGTGCCGTACGCAACAACGATATGCAGATCAATATCAATGAAGCCACCGCCGCAGTGAATTTTAATACCGCGGGAAAGACGGTCGGATTTAACTAAAGAATAAAGAGCCTCAACAGGGCTTTTATCTGCCATTCCAACCACTCCGAAGCTGTTTACTGCCGCATATCCGGCAAGCTTGGTTAAAAATTCTTCTGTAAGAATTACCGTTCCGTATTTAGTTTGGTTTTTAATCATAGTTGAATTCTTCCTTTCTTGTTATTTATTGAGAAAGAGCGAAATTAAAAAATATCCTCTTGAGAAACAACCATTATACCTGCATTGGACAGTACTTTTGCAGCAGCCTCGTTATTGCCGACACGGAGTATAACATTAGCTAGTCCGTCTTTACGACTGATAAATGCGTATAAATAGTCGATGGCGATATTTGCATCCGAAAGGGCAGAGATCGCCGCGGCAAAGCCGCCGGGGATATCATTTACCGCGATACCGATAACTTCGGTAACGGTTGCTGTAACACCTGCATCCTTAAGCTTTTCTACTGCTGCTTCCGTATTATCAACGATTATACGAAGAATTCCGTAATCTGAGGTTTCAGCAATGGAAAGAGCGCGAATGTCAATAGCGTTATCGGCGAGAATTTTTGTTACCTGAGCAAGACGTCCCGTTCTGTTTTCGAGAAACAATGAGATCTGCTTAATCATGGCATTTTCGTTCCTTTCTTAATCTACTAATTTGCGTTTATCAATAACTCTCTTTGCTTTGCCTTCAAAACGGGGGAGAGTATTGGTTTCTACCAAAGTGATTTTTGCATTAAGTCCAAGTATAGTATGAACCGAATCACTGATTTTCTTTCTGAGTTCCTCAAGAGAAACTACCTTATCTGAGAAATTATCGGGATTTATTTCAACCTGAATTTCAAAGGTATCTTTATTATCCATACGGTCAACAATAAGCATATAGTTACAGGACATACCGAGCTGCATAAGGACGGTTTCAACCTGCGACGGGAATACATTTACGCCGCGGATAATAAGCATATCGTCACTTCTGCCTAAAATCTTTGTCATCTTGACAAAGGTTCTGCCGCAGGAGCATTTGTCTAAGGTTAAACGGCAAAGGTCGTGAGTACGGTAACGGATAAGGGGAAGGGCCTCTTTATAAATACATGTAAATACAAGCTCGCCCGTTTCGCCGTAAGGTAAAACTTCACCTGTATCGGGATTGATGATTTCTGCAATAAACATATCCTCGTTGATATGCATACCCGTCTGCTCGTTGCATTCGTATGAAACGCCGGGACCCATAACCTCTGAAAGACCGTAAATATCGTATGCCTTGATACCAAGTCCTTTTTCGATATCACGGCGCATCTCGTTTGTCCAAGGCTCTGCACCGAAAATGCCTGCTCGTAATTTTAAAGTCTGAGGGTCGATTCCCTGTCGTTTGACTTCTTCTGCTATTGTCATAGCATATGAGGGTGTGCAACAAATTATGTCGGAACCAAAATCCTGCAGAATGGTGACCTGATTAAGAGTATTTCCACTGGAAACGGGAATTACTGCACAACCTAAAGTAACACCGCCTTCGTGGAGTCCGAGACCGCCGGTGAAAAGACCGTAGCCGTAAGAAACGTGGAGAAAATCCTCCTTGGTTCCGCCTGCGGCAACGATGGCGCGTGCGGCGCAGATGCCCCAGGATTCGATATCCTTTTCGGTATAGCCTACGACCGTTTTCTTGCCTGTGGTACCGCTGGAAGCATGAATACGTGCAACATCACCCATGGGTACCGCCAAAAGTCCGTAAGGATAGTTATCTCTTAGGTCACTTTTGTTAGTAAATGGAAGCTTGGGTAAATCATCAACATTTTTAATATCTTCTGGTTTTACGCCTGCCTTATCAAAAGCGTCCTTATAAAAAGGTACATTTTCATAGCAACGCTTTACGGTATTAATAAGACGTTCGGACTGAATGGCACGGATTTCTTCTCTGCTTGCACACTCGATTTTTTCGCTGAAATACATTTTCATCACCGTTTCCTTTTTATAATGCAACAGTGGCGTTCAAACGGCCTCTGTTATGTTAACTTGAGTACCCGAGGTCAAATGCCTTCTTGTTAAGCTCAATAAATTTGGGTGGGACAATTTCTTCGATAACCTCGAGCCATTCTTCCTTTGAAAGGGACATGTTACGTGCCATTCTACCGATAAGCACAACATTAACAGCCTTAACACTTCCGGCTTCTTCAGCAAGAGCTACCGCATCAAAGGCTTCAAGCTGGAAGCCCTTTTCCTTTAACTTGTTTTCAAGGTCCGAAGGATATTCAGCAGCACCCATTACTACCGTCATAGGATCAATCTGCTGAGTGTTTACTATAATCTTGCCGTTGGGCTTAAGGAAAGGTAACCAACGGGCGGCTTCCAAAAGCTCAAAGGAGAGTATCATATCGGCTTCACCCTTTTCGATAACGGGAGAAGCGACATTTTCGCCGTAGCGAACATATGTAACAACACTGCCGCCACGTTGACTCATGCCGTGCACTTCACTTAATTTAACATCGTATCCCTGACGCATAACAGCGTCACCTAAAAGGCGGCTTGCCAAAAGTGTTCCCTGACCGCCGACACCGACTATCATTATATTATTAACCATATCAGTGTCACCCCCTCAATTAATTGCCTTAAAGGCGCAAAGGCCTTTACAAAGCCCGCAACCGACACACTGAGTGCGGTCGATAACGGCTTTACCATCCTTAAAGCTGATGGCAGGACACCCTAATTTCATGCAAGCCTTACAGCTCTTACAAAGGTCGGGATTGACGGAAAGAGCAGGCTTATACTTAACTGTTTTAAGAAGGGCACAGGGACGACGCGAAATAATAACTGAGGGTTCTTCTGCGTTAAGCTCTTCGGTCAAAGCTTTATCCAAAGCTTTTAAGTCGTAGGGGTCAACGACCGTAATTCTGCGAATACCGATAGCCTCGCAGACCTTTTCAATACTGACTGCTGCAGTAGCATCTCCCTTA
>CAYRPK010000077.1:0-6776 GCA_964426175.1 uncultured Eubacteriales bacterium
AGTATCTCCTGCAGATATATCGGATAGGTGATGTTACCGGTTCCTGCAGTGATGGAGTCACCGACACACGCAACCTTGATAACTTTCTGCTCTACATCGGCAAAAGCGGTGGGTACTGATGCAACGGCAAGCATTGCTACCGATATTGCGATAGCCATCAGTTTACTGAGCATTGTTTTCATATTAATTACCGTTCCTTTCTTTGGTAAAACTGCAATATATTTATCCCCTAAAAATGAGAATTCTTTCGCTTAAAGTATTCTTAAATATGAATAGAGTCAAGATTTTGGCAGTTTCGGCAACTGCCGAAATTCGCGCTATCCCTTCTGCGTAAAAGCCAAATTCCGCGACTTTTTAATAAAGTTAAAAGGTCTATTCTCCTGCTTTTAAAGATTCTACCATGTCTATCTTCTTGATTTTCGGCAGCATTGCTATACAAACAACGGCCGAGAAAAGAAGGGTCAAAGCTCCTGAATATACATAGCTTAAAGGCGCTATTTCTCTGCCGAACATTACCATATCTACTTCAGCCATATTAATGACATATGCGTGAAGGAAAATACCCAAAACAAGTCCAACCGCAGTACCAATAGTACAAAGTATGCCCGTTTCGCGATAAACATAAGTTGCAGTTTCGTGGTTGTAAAAGCCTAAAACTTTAAGGGTTGCTATTTCCTTTTGCCGTTCAGCAATATTTATATTGATGAGATTATACAGCACAACCACAGCCAAGGCTCCTGCCGAAAAAATAAGCACCCATACAATATAACCTATGCTGTCAAAGGTATGCTCCAAGGACTTCTTTGTATCATCAAAATCGTGAAGCATGACTACGGAATCCACCGCGAGCAATTCCTCATATTTCTCATTCTTTGCGGCTTCATCCGTAAAGTTTGTTTCAAATAATACCATATTGTAATAATCGGGTTCACCGAAACACTGCTCATACAATTCTGGGGACATATATATGTAATTATAAACATAATTTTCAGCAACACCGCCGACTTTTACAGTCACTTCTTTATTCTCGCTGTTACGAAAAGTTATTTCTCCGTCTACCGTAACGCCTACCGTTTCTGCAAGCTTTTCTGTCACTATGACCTTGTCCGTTTGTGCCGGAATTATTTCACCTGTTTCTCTGTTGCGGAAGGTCACAAACTCATAAAGCTTTTCATATTCCTCAGGTACTTCAAGATATGTTGTTGACAGACTGGAAAAGCCGGGAATCGTGACAGTTTCCTGATTTGCATAAATATAACCCTCGATATCGTATCCCGCCAAAAGCTCATCAATCTCATCTCTGCAGCTGTCATTCTGCAGTCCTAAAACTGCATCGTAGGTGCATATCTCGTTAAACTGCAAATCCGCAATATTGCAAATTGAATCGTCAAGTCCAAAGCCCGTTACAAGAAGCGCCGTACAACCCGAAATGCCTATGACCGTCATAAAAAATCTCTTTTTGTAACGTATGATATTTCGTGCAGTTACTTTATGCATAAAGGATAATCTATTCCAAATTATACCTATGCGTTCAAGCATGACGCGTTTACCTGCTTTGGGTACACGAGGAAGCATAAGCCGCGATGGTTGCTCCTTCAGAGTGCTGACGCAGGCACACAAAGTAGCAAGCATGGTACAAAGTATTGCTACAACCGATGAAATTCCTGCATAGAGAGGATCAATGGGTGTTTGAAGCTCCGGCAGTATATACATTATACCGTATGCCTGCCATATTACAGTGGGGAAAAGCTTCATTCCTATGCTTAATCCCACAATGCACGCAAGAATCGAGGATAAACCTGCATAAAGCAAATATTTGAATATAATCCTTCCGTTTGAATATCCCAACGCTTTAAGCGTGCCTATTTGGGTGCGTTCTTCCTCTACCATACGTGTCATGGTGGTCAGCGCTACAAGCGCTGCAACAAGAAAGAAAAATACAGGAAAAACCCGTGATATGGCTTCTATCTTATCTGCATTTCCACCAAAACCCGAAAAACCTGCATTATCATTTCTGTCAAATACATACCAGGTTGGCTTTTCAAGATTTTTTATTTCCTCTTCGCCGTCAGATATCTGAGTCTTAGCCTCAGCAATTTGTTTTTCTGCCTCTACAAGACTTTCATCAAATTCACTTTGACCTTTTAAAAGCTCCTGTCTGCCTGCTTCAAGCTCCTCTTTTGCAAAGTCAAGCTGAACCTTCGTTGCAGCAAGCTCTTTTTCACCCTCGATTATATCTTCAAGAGCTTTATCAAGCTCACGCTGAACATTGTTTATCTGAAGTTTTCCCGAAGCCTCACTGACATTGAGTGCTGTTTCAGCAAGCTCCAAGGCTTCTTTACCTTGAGCAACCTGCGCTTGCAGGTCACGGTATTGACTTAATAAGCTGTCATAATACTCCTTGACCGTGGTAAAGCCACCCTCTACCACATCGTCCGCTATATTCTCAAAGCCGTTATCGCGAAGCCACTGTATATATTCTTCTATGCTGTCAAATACATTATTTTCAACAAAACTATTGGTCACATCAACAACAGGCGTAATATAGCTAAGCACTTCTTCTACAAGGGCAAGCTGTGCTTTGCTTTCAGCAATTTGAATTTTTGCCTCACTTATCTGCTCCTCTGCGGCGGCTTTCTGCTCGTTAAGCTCATCTACTCCTGCTTCGTACTGCTTTTTGCCATCGTTTAGTTCTTCCAAGCCGTTTTCATACTGCTCGTATCCGTCATTTAATTTTTCTTCGCTTTCATTAAGCTCCGCCCAACCGTCAATAAGCTGTGTTCTTGCTTCTTCAAGCTCCTTTTCTGCGTCGCTTAGTTCTTTCTTTGCCTCTTTAAGCTCCGCTGTTGCACTTGAAATGATATCCTGATATCTGATTTCACAGCGGCTGTCTGATATCTCCTCAATTTTTTCTTTTATGGGTTGGATACAAGCTTCATATTCATCGGAATACGCATTAAGCTTTCGTGAGGAATATACCGACACATATAAATTGGCATAGCATTCTGCCGAAAAAGCCGAATTTGCACCGTAATAAAACTCATCTACCGTACCTGAGCCTAATGTGGAGGAATATGTATCAATAGAAAAATTCATAGGCGAGGTAACGATACCGACTACTACATATTCCGTTTCCGATAAGGACTCAGACACTGCGTCTTCATCTGCAATATGTATAACATCACCGACAGCCGCATTACTGCTCATCTTGACCTGTACTGCAACAACCTCGTTAGAGGCGTTGGGCAGTCTGCCCTCAACAAGCGTAATTCTGTTCTGATATTCACCTGAGGAACTTCCCGTTAACCAAACAGGCACACTTTCAAAACGCGCAACTGTTACCAAGCCATCCTTATATGTAACCAGAGCATCCGTCATATATGTTCCCATAACTCCCGTTACACCGTCGATTTCATAAAGGGCATCAATGTCCTTTTCGGTCACACCAAGGGTTCCCTGAACTCGGATATCATGAAAATAGCTGTCATCAAAGTAGCTGTCTACCGACATTCTCATATCCGGAGTGGTTGAAACAAGTCCTGCAAGAAATCCCACTCCCAATGCCACAATTGCAAATATGGCAATAAATCTGCTTTTACTGCGTAAAATAGAACGCAAAATAAGCTTAATATAGTTTCTCTTCATAGGTCTACCATTCAATCTCCGAAATATCTAAGGGATTATCATTCTTTTGGCTTGAAACCACCTTACCGCTTTTCATCTTAATAACTCTGTCTGCCATGGCAGTCAACGCTGAGTTGTGGGTTATAATTATAACCGTTTTTCCTGTTTCTCTGCAGGTATCCTGAAGCAGCTTTAAGATACTTTTGCCCGTGACGTAGTCAAGTGCGCCCGTAGGTTCATCACAAAGAAGAATTTTGGGATTTTTAGCTAATGCTCTTGCTATAGCGACTCTCTGCTGCTCTCCGCCGGAAAGCTGTGCCGGAAAATTAGTTTTTCTTTCACTGAGTCCTACACTGTCAAGCATCTTAGATGCGGAAAAGGGCTCTCTTGCTATTTCACTTGCAAGCTCAACATTTTCAAGTGCTGTAAGATTTTGGATAAGGTTATAAAATTGGAATACAAAGCCCACATCATAACGGCGGTACTTAGTCAATTTCTTTTTATCGTATGCGCTTATGATTTCTCCGTCAAGCTCAATCGTACCCTCATCGCAATTATCCATACCGCCCAGCATATTAAGTATCGTCGTTTTGCCTGCGCCGCTTGCGCCTACAATTACCACAAACTCGCCTTTTTCTATTTCAAAAGAAACATGGTCTGCCGCAGCAATCTTATTTTCGCCCATAGTGTAATATTTGCAAACATCACTAAATTTGACGAAACTCATCTTTCAGCCGTCCTTTCAGTCTTTGGGAAAATGCTTTGCAAACTTTCTGTATTGATTTATCAGTGCCGCAAAAGCATAAAATCTGTGCTTGATATTTTTATCTGCCTTATAAAATAACGGGTAAGATACCTTCTTTTCTCTGTAAAGACGCTTAACACGCTTTTTAAGCTCATTATCCTTAACATACTTAAGAATAACGCCTTTAGGCACTACCGTAAAGAGATGCTCATTATCCGCAACGGTATATTCGTGGCTCTTTCCGTAAATCATTTCGTCAACTATCCACATAAGCGCATTAAATCCGCTGCCCGTAACATAATAATTGCTGCGGCCCAGTCTTACGTTAATTTCAAAGAAATTGTAGGTGCCGTCCTTTTCATTGTACTTTAAGTCAAAATTCGAGTATCCCACATAGCCTATATGCTCTAAAAACCTAGTCGCCTGCGCCACAACCTCCGCATTAATATCATTAATAATCGCAACAGGATTGCCAAGCGCCGTCGGAGTGTGATCTTCAAGAAGCGTTTGCCCGAAGGAAGCAAATCTGACCTTTCCGCTTTGGTCGGAATAACAAGTCAATACGCGCATATGGTCATCCTCTCCCGGAATAAATTCCTGAATCAGGAATTTATAATTATAGCTTGATTTTTCAAGATTTGAAAGCATCTCCTTTAATTCCTGCAGGTTATCAAATTTAAAAACCTTTTTCTTGCCTTCAAATTTTGCATAGTGATACATTGCACTGTCGGCAGTTTTTGCAATGACAGGATATTCAAAATCAAAATCAAGACTGTTTTCCTCACCGCAATTGTAAACATAGGTTTTGGGATGATTTATGTTGAGTTCATCGCAAATCTCATAAAATTTATCCTTTTTGACAATTCTATTTAGAAGCTCCTCGTCAATATAAGGCACTATATAATAAGGCTCAAGCTCCTTTTTGCTTTCAATAAGAGCGCGAACATACCAATCTCCGCAGCCCATAACAATAAGCTTAGTCTTACCTTCGAACTCTTTACCTATTTCGGTTAAACGCGCAATAAGATTTTCCTTTTTTTCAAGCCCGTCAAAAACACGATTAACAAGAATATCGCTGTTTGCGATATATCCGCAGCGCGCCTGACTTATAACCAAAGATTTCACTCCGTATTTTTCGTGAAAAGACCTGACTAAGCTGTATGCCGTAATATCGGCACCGATAACTACGGGAAGAAAATCCTGTTGGTATAATTCCATAATAAACATCTCCAAGTCTTTAATCTGCATAATAATACATAATAGATTATACCCCAAATGACTTTTAAAAACAAGTCATTTGGGGTATATTTCTTATCTTTTATTGCAATTTTATTATTTCTTTTAGAGCGAATGAATAAACAACTTTTTCTATCCTTCCGCCAAAATGCGGTAAAAGTGCTTTTTCGTACAGTTCAAGCTGCTTTTGATAGCGAAGCACCAATTCGTCAGCGCTTTTGACCTTATCAGTTTTATAATCCACCAAAACAGTCCTCTGCTCATCAAGTATAACAAGGTCTGCAGTTCCTGAAACCAAAATTTGCGCATCCTCCGGATATTCCTCCGATACCTCTCTTGCATCAGCGGCATATTCAAAGCCGTATTCCTTTAATGCCATACCTTTTTTATCAGCATTGGCCGCAAGCCGGCCTATGTCTGACTTTAAGAACGCAAGAACAGCCTCAGTGTCAACAGCCTCCGCCTGCTTTTGTGTTATAAATTTCTTTTCTGTCAGTCGCTTTAATTCAGCACTCAGCTTTTCCTCGCTGTCTGAAGACAAATCGCAAATGCTCATAAAAAGGTGGGTGGCTGTTCCTTTTTCGGCAGCTGTAAGCTCATCCTTTGATGTGACAAAACGCGGTCGAGTAGGATTAATCACACTTTCGTGAGACAAAGCAGTGACAGACATTTTAGTGGGAACATTTTGTTTGCCCGAATACGGATATCTCCAATTAAATTTACCCTCTATCTTGGCAAATTCCGCTTCGCTGAATGTCATTTCTGCTTCAGAAGGCAGGGTTTCTTCCTCCCCTTGATTTTCCTTGGGCAAAGCATCTTCAAAAATGTTAAATTCAAGTCGGCTCTCAGTTTCTGCTATTATTACATCAGCATCAAGAAGTGCTCGCAGCGCCCCTGCATCGGGATGTCGTAATACAGCGGCTATAATCCATCCGAGCATAGAGCCTACGCTTTTTGAATATGACCTTACCATTCCGTCACTAAGGCACAGCTCTGCCGCTTTTTTTACACTGTCTTTTATGTTGTTCTTAGCCGCAGTCATAATGAGTTTTTCTCCTGCTCTGGTCATTGCAACATAAAGAACTCTCAATTCTTCGGAAATCTGCTCCGATGCAATAATTCTGTGCAAAATAGCATGAGGCAACGTATCCCGTATCAGCTCGCCGTTTTT
>CAYRPK010000078.1:0-6710 GCA_964426175.1 uncultured Eubacteriales bacterium
CGGGATGAAAGATTTTTATTATCTTGACTATGATGAATATGATGCAGATGAACTGCTTACACTCTATTTCAATGCAGCGGAAAGCATTATTGAAAATGCCGATTTTGACAGTCTTGCGCATCTTACATATCCTTTAAGATATATTCCTAAGGAGAAATATGATATGCGCCGTCATGAGGAGCATATCGAACGAGTTTTACTAAAGCTTATTAAAAGCGGAAGAGCCTTGGAAATCAACACATCGGGCTTAAGAAAGCCTGAAAAAATCACATATCCCGATGAAGGGATTTTGCGTCTGTATAAAAAATTAGGCGGACGTTATGTAACATTAGGCTCGGATGGGCATTTTCCGCAGGATGTATGCGCGGGAATCGGGGAAGCTGAAAGGATGCTTCTCAATGTTGGCTTTGACAGCGTAGCGGTATATATAAACCGAAAGCGCTTGCAGATAAATATTTGTGAAGGGATGAATGTAAATGAATGAAATGCTGACTTTGATTGAAAAGAATGCGAGAATGTCCTTGGAGGAGATTGCATCGGCACTAAATATTACCGCTCAGCAGGCGGCAGAAAAATTGGATACGCTCAAAAAAGAGGGTGTTGTTCGCGGCTTCAGAACTGTAATAGATTGGGATAAAACAAATGAAGAGCGCGTTGCCGCTATAATTGAGCTTCGCGTTTCACCACAGAAGAATACAGGCTTTGACGAAATTGCCGAGCAAATTGTCGGCTTTGATGAGGTGGAGAGCGTATACCTTATGAGTGGCGGATACGATTTGTCACTCACGATGCATGCTAAGAATTTCAAGGATATAGCATATTTTGTTTCCGAAAGACTTGCTCCCATTGACGGAGTCTTATCAACGGCAACCCATTTTATTCTTCACCGTTATAAGGATGACGGCATTGCCTTTGGCAGCGGCAAGACGGATGGAAGGAGCGAGTTTATCCTGTGATGGACTACGGACGTATTGTAACGCAGACAGCGCGTGATATCAAGCCGTCGGGAATACGCAGGTTTTTCGATATCGTTGCCGAGATGGACGATGTAATATCTCTCGGTATCGGAGAACCCGATTTCGTTACCCCGTGGCATATCCGCGAGGAGGCCATAGAATCACTTAAAAAAGGTAAGACGTGGTATACTGCAAATGCTGGCTTAAAGGAATTAAGGCAGGAAATATCTGCCTACATACAAAAGCGTACAGGTGTTTTTTATGATGTGGACGAGGTTCTTGTCACAGTAGGCGGCAGTGAAGCTATAGATTTGGCTATTCGTGCCACTGTCACAGAGGGCGATGAAGTCATTATCCCCGAACCCAGCTTTGTTTGTTATACGCCCATTACTCAGCTTTCGGGCGGCACCCCTGTACCGGTTAAAACAAAAGAAGAAAATGATTTTCGCCTTACGGCAGAGGAATTAAAGGCAGCGATAACTCCCAAAACCAAGCTGCTTATCTTGCCATTCCCTAATAATCCTACGGGTGCTATTATGCGCCGTGAGGATTTAGAAGAAATAGCAGAGGTTTTAAAGGATACAAATATCATCGTGCTTTCAGATGAGATTTACGGTGAATTGACATACGGCGGTAAGCACGTTTCACCCGTCGAGATAGAGGGTATGAGTGAAAGGACTATCATCATCAACGGATTTTCCAAGGCTTATGCCATGACGGGCTGGCGCATGGGATATGCCTGCGGTCCCCGCGAAATATTGAGCTATATGGTCAAGATCCACCAATACGGCATAATGAGCGCACCGACCACGGCGCAATACGCCGCTATAGAGGCACTTAAAAACGGCGACGAGGATATAGAGGAAATGAGGGACGAATATAATATCCGCCGCAATCTTATTTTAAATGAGCTTCGCAGAATGGGACTTTCATGCTTTGAACCGAGAGGTGCGTTTTACATTTTCCCCAATATAAGCATCACTGAACTTTCCTCTGAGGAATTTGCAGAGCGGCTTTTAAAGGAGGAGCATGTGGCTGTAATTCCGGGCTCTGCTTTCGGTGACAGTGGCGAGGGGTTTGTCAGAATTTCATATTCTTATTCCACAGAACATATTCTCGAAGCTTTGCGCAGAATAGAGCGCTTTTTAAAGAAATTAGGTGGTAACAGTGTCGGCGAGCATTAAGCTTCAGGCGTATGCCAAGATTAACCTTACACTTGATATAACAGGCATCAGAGATGACGGATATCATGAGGTTGAAATGATAATGCAGTCTGTATCTGCTAACGATACGGTTCATATTTCCGGTGGGAACAGCGGAATTACCATGACCTGCAACAGAAGCTGGTTACCTACCGACGACCGCAATCTTGCGGTCAAAGCGGCAAAGGCTTTTTGTGAAAACACAGGAATATTGCCGGACTTTAAAATTCATATTGATAAATATATTCCTGTAGCCGCAGGACTTGCGGGCGGCAGTTCAAATGCGGCGGCGGTTTTGGTAGGGCTTAACCGTCTTACGGGAGCAGGACTTAGCGTTAATGAGCTTTGCGAAATCGGTGGTAAAATTGGTGCCGATGTTCCTTTTTGTATTACGGGAGGCACTGCCAAGGCTACGGGTATTGGCGAGAACTTGAGTCCGTTACCACCTATCGCCAACTGTATTATTGTTTTGGCCAAGCCAAAAATTACGGTTTCCACCCCTCATGCTTACAGCTTGTATGATGAATGTACTGATTTTACGCGTCCCGATACAGAGGGGTGTATAAGGGCGATTAAAAGCGGAAGCATCAAGGATATGGCAAAATGTATGCACAATGTTTTTGAGGATGTTCTTAAATTTGATGAAGTTGAAGAACTGAAAGAGATAATGATGAGAAACGGTGCTGTTATATCGCAAATGACAGGTAGCGGACCCACGGTTTTCGGAATATTTGAAAACCGCCGAGATGCAGAGCAGGCATGCAGTGCCTGCAGAGATGTTGCGCCGTTTGCTTGTATTTGTCATCCCGCCAAAGCACGCTGACAAAAAATCCGAATAAAAAACAGAAACCCGTCCAAACTTATTGCGTAGGATACATACCTTGCATGAAAGGACGGGTTTTTATGAAAACAGCGGAAAAAGCGGTGGCAATTGGGCTTTGTATAGCAATAGTTCTCAGCTTTACAGGCTTTTGCAATACAAGGGATAATTTAACCGAGGAGGTTTTGCGGCTTCATATAGTTGCAAATTCGGACAGCGACGCCGACCAACAGCTCAAATTAAAAATACGTGACGAAATTCTTAAAAAAAGCGAGCTGCTTATTTCTGAGGGGGACAGCCTTGAGGAAGCGGTAAGAGATGTTTCTGCGGCATTTGAGAAAATTGAGAAAATTGCAGAAGCAACAGCGTTAAGCGAAGGCTTTGACTATGACTGTACTGCGGAAATTAAGAAAATGTATTTCGATATACGTGAATATGACGACGTTTCCATGCCTTCGGGGTATTATACAGCGCTTAGAATTACCATAGGCGAGGGCAAAGGTAAAAATTGGTGGTGCGTTATGTTTCCGCCGCTGTGCTTGCCTGCGGCAGAGGGAACGGTTGCAGATTTTGATGAAGATGAGCAGGCGGTGCTTAAAACAAAAAATCCCGAATACGAGATTAAATTCAAGGTTGTGGAGATTTGGGAAGATATATGTAACAAACTGAAAGAGGTTTAACGATGCTGAAACTTGTTATAGGCCGTGCAGGAACGGGCAAAACCGAATATATCACGGGTGAATTCTTGCAGAATAAGAATACAAATAAGATATTTCTTTCTCCCGAACAGTTTACACTTGAAACAGAAAGACGCCTTTTATCCAAAATGGATACAGGGCTTCTTCCCACCGACTTTGTAATGAGCTTTTCATCATTGCCGCGCAGATATTTTGCGCTTTGCGGCGGCAACGCTGGTACATATATTGATGACTTCGGCAGAATGATACTTATGAATAAAGCTATTACCCGTGTGCGTGACAGCCTTGAGATTTATCAAAATCAAGTAGGGAAAAAATCCTTTACAAAGGATATGCTATCGCTTTCGGCACAGATGAAGACGGGCTTAATAGAGCCCGAAACCTTGCTCGAATTAAGCGGAAAAATCAGTTCGCCGCTTTTATGCGCAAAGCTAAGGGATACAGGTACCGTGCTGTCACAATATGATGAGCTTCTTCGTGAAAAATATCTCGACAGCGGAGATGATCTGACTGTTGTTGCAAGAGGACTTAAAGAAAATCACATTTTTGATGGATACGATATATATGTTGACGGCTTCCACAGTTTCTCAGCACAGGAGCAGGCAGTGCTTGTGTGTCTTATGAGGCAGGCAAATTCTGTTGCTGTTACTCTCCCTTGCGAGAGCATCGCAGATGATAGCGGATTATCTCTTTTTTCAAATGTAAGTGAAGCGGCGCGCAAGCTTTTGGCAGATGCACGTAAATATAATATTGAAGTAGACAAGACGATAAGGCTTCAGGAAAACTTCAGATTTAAAAAATCTGCTTTGGCCGAGGCAGAAAAGATGCTCTTTTCAGAGAACATCACAAAAGCAGAAAGCAGTGATGGATATACGCTTACCGTTGCCTCTACATTAACTGAGGAGGCAGAGGCTGTTGCACGGCATATACACAGGGATATACGTGAAAAGGGCGGAAGATATTCTGATTGTGCGGTTATAACCCGAAGCTTAGCACAGTACAGCGGAATTATAGAAAGTGCCTTTGAAAAATACGGGGTTCCGTTTTTTATGGACAAGCGCGAAAGTGCAGCTACCAAGCCGCTGTTTAAACTTATTATTTCCGCGCTTAAACTGGCAAACGGCAGTTGGCAAACGGAAAATCTCTTTGCTTGTCTTAAGACGGGATATTTTAATGCTACAGAGGATGAAATTTTTATTCTTGAAAATTACATAGATTTGTGGGGAATAAGCGGCAGTGCGCTTTATGAGGAATATACACTTCATCCCGACGGATACACTAAAGAAATGTCGGCGGAGGCAGAAACGGAATTAAATCTGCTTAACGATGTGAGAAGCAGAATTATGCCTCCGATACGTGATTTTTGTGCCGATTTATCGGGCCGCTTTACGGGTGAAGCCTTGTGCAGTGAAATCTATCGGCTTATGACACGACTTGAAGCAGACAAAAAGCTTACCTGTGAAGAGGATGCAGGAATATATCGTCTTATGACAGATATACTTGACCAGATATATATGTCTGTTGGACATGAAGAAATCGACATAAAAACAGCGGTTGAACTGTGCCTTTCAGCTATGGAAAGTGCAGAATTAGGTCGCATACCGCCGACTTTGGACGGTGTTGTTATAGGTACAGCCGACCGTATTCGCATACCTGAGGTCAAGAGAGTATACATAATGGGACTTGTAGACGGTGAATTTCCGCAGCCGCCTTCGGATGACGGTATTTTTTGTGATGAAGATAAAGAAAAATTAGCGTCATGTGATGTTATACTCGGTTCAAATATGACATATTGGGCAATTGAAGAAATGTTTATCGCATATAAAGCCTTTTGTGCGGCAAGTGAGGAAGTACATCTTTTTACACGCCGCATTGACAGAAGCGGTGCGGTGTCGCGTCCGTCGCAGCTTATAGGCAGTGTTAAAAGACTTTTTCCCGATTTAAAGATTACGGACCTAACAGTTTTGAAAGATATTGATGAGCTTGCCGAAACGGCAGAATCGGGACTGTCTGCAGTAGCTTCGATAGGGGAAAATACGGCACTTGAGGCATGGTATCTGAAAAATATGCACTATACAGATAAAGCAGAGCGTATTAAACTTAAGCGCAAAAACAGTCACCATGCGTTAAGCGGAGAATTGGCAACTGCGCTTTTCGGACGGGATATGCATGTATCGGCAACGAGAATCGAGGACTATCACAAATGCCGATTTGCATATTTTTGCAAGCACGGACTCAAGGTGCGTCAAAAAAACAGTCTTTCTTTAAGGGCTAACGAAATAGGTAGTTTTGTGCATTTTGTATTGGAAAATGTCTTGCGCGAAACCAAGGATACAGGAATATATACGCTGTCAAAGGAAGAACGCAGTAAGCTTACAGAAAAATGGCTTACAGAATATTTTGAAAGCTATATGGGCGGAGAAACTGCAAAAACCGCAAGATTTACCTTTATGTTTGGGCGTTTAAGACGCTTGCTCGATGTACTTATAGATAATATAGCCGACGAAATGGAGCAGTCGCGCTTTACTCCAGACGGATTTGAGTTTAATATCGGAAGAAACGGTGACCTTGAGCCTACGGTAATTGAATGTGACGAGGGGACTATTGTTTTTGAGGGCTCGGCAGACCGAGTTGATGTTATGAAGACTGAGGAGGGCACATACCTTCGCGTAGTTGATTATAAAACCGGTGCCAAGAAATTTAATCTCAGCGATGTTATTTACGGACTTAATATGCAGATGCTTATTTATCTT
The DNA here is from genome assembly GCA_964426175.1 of uncultured Eubacteriales bacterium. Taxonomy (GTDB): domain Bacteria; phylum Bacillota; class Clostridia; order Oscillospirales; family CAJFTT01; genus CAYRPK01. The sequence continues at coordinate 6,430 of CAYRPK010000078.1, forward strand.
GTTTCACTTTGGAAAAGCGGAAGGGAGAAATACGGCGAGGTTATACCGGCGGGTATACTTTATTTTCCTGCGGTACGACCGAAAATTGAAATTTCCCCCGATGAAAGTGAGGAAAGCAAAAAAGAAAAGCTTGCAAAAATGCTAAGAATGAACGGACTTATTCTTGATGACATTAAAAGCTTGGAGGGCATGGAAAAGGAGCTTGCAGGCGTATATATTCCCGTAAGCCGTGGGAAAAGCGGACTTCGAGGCAAAGACAGTCTTGCCTCTGCAGAGCAGCT